>DUUN01000102.1 GCA_012841535.1 Gallicola sp.
ATACACCATCGTTTAATTGTAGTTGCAGCTACGGGTATTAATTTACTGATGCGCCTATAGCCAAGTCCTTTTTCAAAATATAACTTGGTAGACTTGGCGTAATACCTGCGATGCTTCTCGTGGTAACTTAATTTTTTTTCTTCTTTCATATTTGACTCTGTTTTAAGAGTCAACTTTTTTCAGGGAAAGACAAATCTTGAAAAAACAAGAAAAGAACGCATTTCTCGATCATTAAAAGCACAGTTTATACATAATGAGTACTCGAATTTTGAAGATGTTGCCGAATTGGTCAATATGAACAGTGATTACAAAGAAGAAAGCATTGGTGAACCTGTGCAAATTTATAAAGACAGGTCAAAAGGAATAGTTACTTCCATTTACAATTCCTTTGTAGATAATTTTATAGTTGAACAAAAACCGACAGAGTTTCATCAATGGCAAATAACAGAAGAAACAGATACTGTTTTTGGTTATTTATGCCAAAAAGCTATGATAAATTATGTTCTAGCCCTCTAACTCGCTGGACTGAATTAGTGATAAAAAACACTAATTTTGCAAGATGAAAAGGACATGGAGTTTAGAAGAAAAAGTTTTGATTCTCAAAGAAGCAGAAACGAACGGTGTTGTGGAAACCTGTCGTAAACACGGTATCTATGCAACCACCTATTACGAATGGAAAAAGAAGTATAATGAAGGTGGGGAGTCGGCTCTTTTGCCGGGTTATGCCAAACGGGAAAGAAAGGACATCAAAAGGCTTGAAAAGGAGAATGAGCGGTTGAAAAAGCTGCTTGCAGAGAAGGAACTTGAGGTAGAAATCAAGACGGAACTTTTAAAAAAGATGGAACAGTGAAAGAACCATCAGTTCAATCCTCTACTTACCTCCGGCAGTGTTTTCCCATGAGTGGCTGAAAGGGAATATCGGGGTAACGAACAAGAAAAAAGGGAACAAAACAAAACAAACTTTTTTCTTCAAAGGACAGAGGCCAAAATGGATCTCTGCCCTGATCGAAGAATTTTATAAGGGTCTGAACGACAAAATTATGAAAAAAGATGATATATTTGTTGAGCCATTACTAATTGAGTCCTGACAATAGGTGAGTAAGCTTCCTTACTAATAATATAATCCATTTACATTATGAAAAAACATCTTCTTATTATCTTGTTTTTCTTTAGTTTTGGTGTTTGCATTTCCCAAGTTATAATTCAAGGAAAAGTTATGACTGCGGAAAATGATACTATTAAACCCTTAGCTTATGCTAATGTAGGAATCTCTGCTAAAACTGATTCAACTCATTTTTTAACCGGGACCAGTACTGCCCAAGATGGTACTTTTTTAATCAAGGTGTTACCTGGTAGTTATTTATTATCAATCTCGTATGTGGGATATGAAACACATTTTTTAGATTTGGATTTATTAGAATTGCAAGAAGATCTTATAAATGTTGGGGAAATAGTTTTGAAAGAAGATACTAAATTGTTGTCTGAAATTATAGTCGGGGCAAAACGGATACGGCAAAATATAGATAAAAGAATTGTCACTTTTTCAAACGAACAATTGAGAAATGCTAAAGACGCTAGAGATTTAATGCTTAATCTCCCTTATTTAATAATTGATAAAACAAGTAATTCATTAACTACTTCAGACGGAAAAGGAATACTCATACTTATAAATGGAGTGAAATCAAATGACTCTGAATTAAAGTTGATTCCTATTGATAAAATAAAAAGAGTAGAGTATTATGATATTTCTCCCATTAGGTATAATGTTTCAGGACGAATATTAAATGTAATAACAAAAGATTTTGACTCGGGTTTTTCTGGTGATTTCTTTTTAATGGCAGGCCAATTTTATTCTATGTTTACCCCCTATATTTCATATATTAACGGGAGACATAAATTTACGCTTGGCTCTGACCTGTTTATGAATCCGAAACGAAAAATAAAAGATATATATGAGGGGAAATATACTTATTCTCTACAGGATGAAAATCATGAATACTCATATAAAAAAGAAGAGCAAAACTGGAGTAATCAATATAATATAAGTTTTACTTACTCAAATTTAAAGGAAAACGATTATGTATTTCAAGCAAAAGGAATTCTAGGATTCACAAATAATAATTATGACGAAACTCGAAATGTACAATATTCGGTAGACACTATTTTAGACTCTAAAAATGGATTACTTCAAAATAAGGTGAGAACATTTTCCCCTACATTTGATTTGTATTATTCAAAAAAAATTAGAGAAAACAATGAGCTTAATATCAACGTAGTCTCTTCTTTCTATAAAAATAAACAAAATATGAATTCGAAAGAAGATGGTATATTTCCCTTTAAAGATGAATCGGAAATTGATATTTTAAAAAAAACATATATTGGAGAATTGAATTATATAACTAATATTGCACAGAATGAATTTTCTTTTGGTTACAGATGCTTAACTTCAACTGCAGAAAATAAAATAATTAGTATTACCAATGATATAAATAAAGAACCGAATAATATTAATTTACAAGAACATTCTTTATATGCGGAAACATCTGGCTTAATAAAAAAATTCTCCTACAGAATTAGCCTGGGAGGTAAGTTGAATACCTCGAAAACGTCTACAGGAAGTACTAATCTGCTAGCATTTACACCAATCATTATTTTAGGACATGCTATCAATGATGATAATTTTCTTCGACTGAATTATCATGTATCAACAGGAGTACCGCAAATTCAACAATTTTCAGATATTTCCATTATGCTTATGCAAAATATGATCCGTAAAGGCAATCCGGATTTGAAAACAAGTTTAATTCATGATATTCGTTTGAGCCATTCATATTCAAAAGGACTTTTAGATACAGACATATCACTATTCTACCAAAACAATAAAAACTACATTTTCGATTATTTTGAAAAAGAATTGATTGACAACAAAACGTTTGTTACTCTTTCAAGTTCTAACGCAGTAAAAAATTATAAGTACGGAATAGAAGTAAATCTATCCGCGAAACCGATTAAGGGATTAAAAATAGGCGGCTACTTTAGTATTTATAATCATTATTTCAAACCAACAAATAATTCAATAGGAATCAACAAATATTTTATTCCCATCACTCTTTTCAGTTCATATCAATACAAAAACTTTTCATTGGAGTATTATCAGAGATTAGGAAGTAATTCTCTGGAAGGGTTGTATATCACAGGTACAGAGAAAGTGTCATATATTAATGCAGGATATTCTTATAAAGACTGGAGTTTTCAACTCTCATATTATTTCCCGTTTGTAAGGAATAAATTTAAAAGTTACACTATAGATGACAGCATCGTTCAGCACACTTATAATGGATGGCTTAGAAGTAAGGAAAGAACATTTGGATTTTCTGTTTCATGGAATTTTCACACTCTCAAAA
>DUUN01000113.1 GCA_012841535.1 Gallicola sp.
AGTTATGATATATTTAGATAATGCAGCAACTACAAAAGTTGATGATATTGCAATAGAAAAAATGATAGATGTAATGAAAAATAATTTCGGAAATCCCTCTGCCTTATATGATTTTGGTCATAAGGCAGAAAAAATTTTAAATAATGCCAGAAAATTATTAGCAGATTCGTTAGGTGTAAAGGAAAAGGAAATTTATTTCACCTCTTCTGGAACAGAAAGTAATAATATTGCTATTTTAGGAAATTATTCAGGAAATAAAAATGATGAATATATTACTACTGAAATAGAGCATTCTTCTGTTTTTAATCCATACCATGAAATTAGTGAAAGAAAAGTTATTGTTTTGAAAGTAAATTCTAAGGGTTATATTAATTTAGAAGATTTAGAAAAGGCAATTAATAAAAATACTAAATTGGTTTCAATTATGCATGTTAATAATGAATTAGGAACTATACAGGATTTAGAAAAAATTGGCGAAATAATTAAAAGAAAAAATAGAAACACAATTTTTCATGTTGATGGAATTCAGGGATTTGGGAAAATTCCTATAGATATTAATAAATGTAAAATTGACATATACACAATAAGTGGCCATAAGATACATGGACCTAAAGGAATAGGCGCCATATATATAAAAGATGGTTTAAAAATAAAACCAATATTATTTGGTGGTGGTCAGGAGAGAAATATTTCTCCCGGTACTGAAAATATTCCGGGAATAGTTGCTTTAGGGGAAATGTCTAAAGTAGCATATGAAAATATGAACAGTAATTTTGACAAAGTTTATAATATTAAAAAATATTTAATGGAAAAGTTATTAAATATAGAAGATACTATTATAAATTCAACTTTAGAAAACTCCAGTCCCTATATTTTAAGTGTGTCTTTTAAAGATATAAGAGCAGAGGTTTTGTTACATTATTTAGAAATGGAAGAAATATATATTTCAACAGGTTCTGCTTGTGGAAGAAATAAAAAAAGCAGAGTAGTTGAAGCTATTAATTTACCTAAAGGCTATGAAGATGGTACAATAAGAATATCTTTTTCAAAATATACAAGAATTGAAGAAATAGATATTTTTTATAATAGTTTGGTAAAATATATTAAAGAAATTAGAAGTATTATTAGGAGGAATTAATGGACTGGTATATATCAGTTAGTTTTGGGGAATTAACCTTAAAGGGAAGTAATAGAAGAGTTTTTGAAGATAGAGCAGTAAAGAAGGTGTTAAATTCTATAAAGGAATTTAATATTGAGAAACATTATAAGGAACAGGGGAAACTTTATATTAAGGCAAATAAAGAAGATTTTCCGGAAATGATAAAATCAATTAAAAAGGTTTTTGGAATAATATATATTAGCCCTTGTTTAAAGGTTGAAAAAGACATTGAAAAAATGGAAAAAGGAATTGTAGAATTTGTAAGGGAAAAAAATCTTACAGAGGAAGCTAGCTTTAAAGTAGAAGTAAATAGAGTTGATAAGAGTTTTAAGTTTAAATCGCCGGAATTAAATCCTAGATTAGGAGGAGCGGTTTTAAAACAATTTGGAAATCTATTAAAGGTAGATGTTCATAATCCTGATTTTAAAATTTATGTTGATGTAAAACAAAATGTTTATATTTATTCAGATAGAACTAAAGGCTGGGGAGGTTTGCCTATAGGAAGTTCCGGAAGAGGACTTTTACTTTTATCCGGTGGAATAGATAGTCCTGTTGCAGGTTTTTTACTTGCTAAAAGAGGGGTGGAAATATCGGCACTACATTTTCACAGTTATCCTTTTACTTCAGATAGGTCTGTAGAAAAAGTTAAGGATTTAGCTAAACAATTATCCTACTATACAGGGAAAATTACTATGTATAGTATTAATTTACTACCTATTCAAAAAGAGATTAATGAAAAATGTAGAGAAAGGGAAATGACTATACTATCCCGAAGATTTATGATGAGAATAGGTGAAAAACTATCACAAAAATATGAATATGATGCATTAATTACAGGTGAAAGCCTAGGTCAAGTTGCAAGTCAAACTATTCAAGGGGTTTCTGTAATAAACCAAGCTGTAGAAATGCCGATATTAAGACCTTTAATTGCAATGGATAAAACAGAAATAATAGAAATATCCAGAGAAATAGGAACATATGAAACTTCAATTTTACCTTTTGAAGATTGTTGCACTGTATTTTTACCAAGAAGACCTGTAACAAAACCTAGACTTAGAGATATACAAGCAAGTGAAAAGAATTTGGATATAGATAAATTAGTAGATGATGCAATAGAGAAAATGGAAATATTTAAAATAGAGGAATAAGGAGAAAGTAATGAAAAATAAGAAGATTTTAGTACCAATAATAATTATTTTGGTTATACTTGCTGGAATAGGCCTAATGCTTATTGGGCCATATAATAACTTAGTAGGCTTAGATGAAAATGTAAATAACTCCTATGCAGATGTTCAAACGGCAGTTCAAAGAAGGGCTGATTTAATACCGAGTTTAGTTAATACAGTTAAGGGATATGCTACTCATGAGGAAGAGACTTTAACAAATATTACTGAAGCAAGGTCAGGAATCGATAAGGCAAAATCACCGGAAGAACTAGCACAGGCAAATGAAAATTTAACAAGGGCTATTAATATAGCAGTTGAAGCTTATCCAGATTTAAAGGCTAATCAAAACTTTCTAAGTTTACAAGATGAACTAGCAGGAACAGAAAATAGAATAGCTGTAGCAAGAAAAGACTATAATGCTGTTGTAAAAACATATAATGCAAAAGTAAGAAGATTTCCTACATCAATAATCGCCGGAATAATGGGTTTTGAAAAAGCTGAATATTTTGAAGCACCGGAATCAGCACAGGACGCACCGGAAGTTAATTTCGACTAGGATTTTTTATGAAAAAGAAATTAGTTATCTTAGTAACGCTATTAACTATTTTTATTAGCAATGTATCTTTTGCTATTCCTAATCCAACTAGCGATTTTTATGTTTATGATGAAATGAATGTTATTTCTAATAGCACTAAAGAACATATTATGAATACAAATATAGAAATTGAAGGAAAAACTAAGGCACAAATAGTAGTAGCTACTATAAATGATTTAGAAGGAATCCCCAGAGAAGATTATGCATTACAAATGTATAGGAAATTTGGTATAGGTGATAAGGAAGAAAACAATGGAGTTTTAATTCTACTAGGTTATGAACCTTTAGATGACAAATACCAAGTTAGAATAGAAGTAGGCTATGGTTTAGAAGGAATATTAAATGATGCAAAAGTTGGTCGTATAATAGATGAATATATGCTTCCATATTTTGACAGAGATAATAAATCCACTTTTGATGAAGGTCTAAAAGAAGGGTTTAATGCAGTTGTTTCTCAGGTAATACAGGAATATAACATTGAAATAGAGGGAAATTATTCAGACTATGTAGAAGACTTAGAGAAAACGTCAGAGGATAATTTTTCTGTAGGTAAAATTATTGGAATAATAATTGTTATAATTGTTATTAGCTCTATATTTGGCAGCAATAATTTTAATGGTCCTAGTAGTGGAAGTAGAAGAAGATACTACCGTGGTGGTTATTACGGTGGCTTTGGAGGATTTGGAGGCTCCGGTGGCAGAGGTACCGGTGGAGGATTCTCCGGAGGAGGAGGCTCATCTGGTGGTGGAGGAGCTGGAAGAAGTTTTTAAAGACTTAGGCAAGTATATTATAAAATATATTTGCCTTTTTATTATTGTTTAATATTTTTAAATTATAGGAATAAATAAAGGATTAGATATGGTAGAAATTATTGAAGAATTAAAAAAAGATGATTATAACTTAGAATATTTTGTAAAAGAAGTACAAGAAAAGAAAATTTTAAGAGATAGGATTGTAAAAGAATTATTAAATAATTCAGACATTAAAATTGTTTTACATTGTTATGAAATATTAAATAAGGCTAGTTTAGAAAATCCAAAACTATTTTATGAATATTGGAATGAATTTTATTCTTTAATTAAAAATGAGGATTATAATTATAGGAATATAGGTTCAACTCTAATAGCAAACTTAATTTCTGTAGATGAAAAAAATCTCTTTAATGAAATAGCAGAGGAATATTTTTCTCATATTAATGATGAATATTTTAAGACTTCCCAGGTGTTTATAAAAAATATTACTAGAATTTCTAAGGTTAATGACAAATATATTGAAAAACTTACAGATATTTATTTAAACATAGATAATATTTGGACATATAAGGAAAAACAAAAGGAACAATTAAAATTTGATATTATAAGGTTTTTTGAAACTTTCTATGTAAAAATAGATAAAAAAGAAGTAGTAGTAAAATA
>DUUN01000052.1 GCA_012841535.1 Gallicola sp.
ACAAATTCATATATTTTATTAATACATTCAATAAACAAAAGCAGCTCCTGATAGCATTTCAGGTAATATACCGGTTCTTCGCTACCGGAGTCTTTTTTATCAATATTGATGCTATTTATTTCATCTACCATGGGATAGACATCCACAAGCATGTTGAAAAATGTTTCGTTTTCTATAAGGTCTTCGATTATATCAAGCCTGTAGCTTATAACTTCCGGATCTGCTGTAACGAGATTAAACAGCGATGTACTTTGCATTTTCAGCTCGTATAAGATGGAGTTTGCCTCCAGATCATTCAAATTTTCTTCTTCAATTATTGCGTGTTTTGTTATTTCATATTTTCCAGGGTAAAGCAAGCTGACATTGTTCATTTAAAATCACCTCTTTAAAATGAGCAATCATTTAGCAAATTAACTATTTGCATGTTTACCAAAATTGAAGCAATAAAAATGATTATGTGAAAAATCACATACACAACTTTTGAATATCCACATGCCCGCCAGGACTCAATTCCCGATTTGTACACATCCCTTAATTGCACTATTACTGGCAATTGCATCAGGAAAAATATTATGTTTATCACCAGACCAAAAGACAGTACAAAGTACATTATCAGAAACGGGAAAAATTTTTGAAGCGCTTCTTTCCTCCTTGGATTTATGTAGTGAATCAAAATTCACCCCTCCAATAAAAGTCCTTATTATTAACATTATACCAAAAGGAATGGCATGTTTTGCAAGAAATGAGTTCATTAAATTTTTGGGCTGGCACACTTTGCAGATTATGAGTTAATTGGACTTTTTGATTGGCACACTTTGCAGATTATGAGTTAATGATTCACTCAAAATCTGCATTATATGCCCAAAAAGGCCTGATAGTATCCATATTTTGTAAAATTTTTACTCAAAGCCTGCAAAATGTGCCAAGAAAACGCCCCCTGTCTCACAAATCCGGATTCAGCAACACCATATGAATATGGTCCTCCCATTTACCGTTAATCTTTAAATATTTATAGGCCATACCTTCGTTGTAAAAGCCCAATTTTTCAACGACACGTAAAGAAGGGGTGTTTCTTGGCATAATGTTTGCCTCAATCCTGTGGAGGCCATAATAATTAAAAATTATATCAATACCCTTCCTGATGGCTTCCGTTGCATACCCTTTGTTAATTTCATCTTTGTCCAGCTTGTAACCTAGGTGGCAAGACAAAAACGCGCCTCTGATAATATTGTTAAAAGCAACCGTACCAATAACTCTGCTCATATCACCTTTTTTAAAAATCCACAGCCTTAGCAATCTCCCCTGCTCATATTCCTTCAGCTCGCACTCAAGAACCCTTTCCATAAAAGTCAACGTAAAAAATTCCTCATTTCTTTCCGGTTCCCACTCCCTTAAAAAATCCCTGTTTCTGATGTAATAATCAAGCACGAGCTTAGCATCCTTTTTATCAAGGACTTTTAAAACCAGTCTTTCCGTTTCGCATTCGAACATACATACACTCCTCCATTATG
>DUUN01000589.1 GCA_012841535.1 Gallicola sp.
ATAATATTATATTGTAAGGACTACCCTACAAAGTAGCAAAATTAGTATATCATACATTGATTAAAACATATAAATGACAGACAATAATTATACATACACACCTCTTGCAGAACCCACTCCAATCTCGGAGCAAGTGTGGCCAGAAGGTACTATTCCATTAGTTGCAACTAGTACGCTTACATACAATCACGAACCTTTTATCCGTGATTGTTTAGATGGTATATTAATGCAGAAAACTACTTTTCCCGTACGTATTGTTGTATTTGAGGATTTTTCAACGGATGCAACTCGTGATATTGTAAAGGAGTACCAAGAAAAGTATCCTAACTTATTTGTAACCGTTTTTGCTCCTCACAACACATATGGTAAACCTGAGCGAAGAGAAGCTCTTAAACCTTATTTTGAAGCTCGTGCAGTTGCTAAATACATCGCTCGTTGCGAGGGTGATGATTATTGGACTGATCCATTAAAATTGCAGAAGCAGGTGGAGTTTTTGGAGGAGAATAAAGATCATGGACTTGTGTATACAAAGTGTATTAGAACAGATAATATGAAAGTTATTGGAGGGAAATTAAAGAAGAATGAAATATTTTTCAGAAATAAAATTCCTACCTTAACATGTGTTTACAGCAGAAGCCTTTTATCTGATTATCTTAATACTGTAATAAAAGAGAACAGAAATTGGAAAATGGGAGACTACCCCTTATGGCTTTGGTTTTATATCAATTCAAAAATTGGATATATTGATGAAGTTACTGCTTTTTATAGGGTTTTGCCTGAAAGTGCGTCACATAGCAAGGATGGTAATAAGAGGGTGATGTTTAATATTAGTTCTTTTGAAATTGCATCATATTTTGGGAAACAATATTTATCAGAAAATGAATACCATAGATTATTAAACAAAAGATTGTTTTTTTTAGTACTTTCATGTTTAAAACAGAAGAGTTATCATTTAAAAGATATTGTAATAAAAATTAAGGAATTAAAAAAGAAAGCTTGGTATAACAAAATAGTATTATTTTGGTTAAATGTAACAAAGAAATTATGATGTATTTATGCATTATTATAACTCTACTGAATCTCTTTATTGTATATATATACTATAAAAGGAATTCAAATAAATTAACTATAGGAAATTATTTGATATCACTCTATAGCTTCTCTGTGCTGTTGACTTTACTTAACGTTGATGAAACAATTATTTTCTCTATTAAAGCCACACTTTTCTTTAACATTATTTTGTTGTTGTTTATAATTCCAGTTATGAGATTTAAAGGAAATAATATATACACAATAAGGTCAAACCAATTACAGATTTTTAATGTTGTTTCTTATTTATTTATAATATCGGGGATATCTGCAATTATATTTTTTCTTCCTACTGTTTACAAATTATTTTCTTCAAATATATCCTTACTCGTTTTGAGAACTAACATGGTCGGAGGGGAAAGTTATGTCGGTCCTGGCGCATTTTATAATATTTCAAATTTAATTAGTCAATTTTATCCAATAATTTTAATTTTTTATTTTTACTCCATATCATTTCTAAATAAAAGCAAGTTGTTTAATTTCCTTTTACTTCTATCTTCAACTTCATATATTTTTAATGTTTTAAGTGTAGTTGGAAGGGATGGTTTTATTTTGTGGTTAATGTCATACATTTTTAGTTTTTTATTATTTAGAAATCACATAAGTAAAAAGTCCAAACAAAAACACATAAAGTTGCTCTATTATACTATTGGTGTTGCACTTTTATTTATAGTACCAATTACAATTGCTCGTTTTTTTTATCAAGGTCATGAAGCAGGTTTAGATTCTATTGTAAAATATTCAGGTGCTCAATTCGCTAATTTCAATAATTTCTTCAACAGAATTCCAAATCCTGAGAAATATGGTTCTTTTACAGATATTTTCCCAATTTTCAATTTCAATTTTAGAAGTAGTGATGTGATTTTTTTGGATAGTTGGGAAGAGAAGGTTTGGGCGTTCGGAATTGACACAAATGTGTTTTCAACATTTATTGGCTCATTTTATTTGAGTATTGGTAAAGTTGGTACATTCATTTTAGGGATTGTTTTTTTTGTATTAGGTTATTTGATTAGTAAAAATAGTAATCAAGTATCATTGTCAAAGATTATTTTGATAACTTTATTTGCACAAATAATTTTACACGGATTTTTCTATTACAAATTAGCATACACAGTTAGTAATATTTACATGATACTAACTGTTTTTCTATCGTTATTTTTTAGAAAAACTAGTTCTTTTGAAAAATGACAGGAAAAATTGCAAGATTTGTTGCCATAACTCTCAGTTTGATTATTTTTTTATTTAATTCGACTCAAATTTATGGTTATATTAAAGCACCAAGTTGCATCAATAAATATGATCATAATTCTTATTTTAAAGATAATGAAACATTTGAAAATGTCATTGTAAACGTCAGAGACTTTGGAGCAAAAGGTGACGGTGTTTCAGACGATACACTTCCACTAAGAATGGCATTTTATTATAACAATATAATAATTCCAGAGGGAACATATATAGTAAATCCAGATTTACTTATTCGTGCTACACCATATTCACGTAACTGCGCATTCAAATTGCATAGTAATATGAATGTAAAAGGAATAGGTGAAGTAATAATAAAGATTAAGGATAATTTTTCAAATCGAGAAAAACCAAAATATTATAACTTGTTTATGTCTAATACAGATGATACAAATATCACTTTCGAAAATATTACATTCGATCTTAATGGCCAAAACAACTTAGTTGCAGAAAACACAGATAAAAAAGTATTTGGTTTATATCATACAGCTGCTTTCTGTTGGTCATATCATCCAAATGAATTAACAGGTTCAGTAAATGGTTTAAATATAATAGATTGTAATTTTAAAAATATACCTGGCACAAATGCAATCGTATTAGGTTTTTATGCTTCTGAAAATCAAAATAAATTATCAAAAAATGTTCAAATTAAAAATTGCACATTTACTGAGTCTGGTTTTGACACAAGTGATTTTACTTATATATATAGCTGGGCTGAAGATGTATTAATCGAAGATTGTTATTTCAATGGATCAAAAGCTCCAGCAAAAAAAGTAACAGGGATAGCAGTTGAAATTCACGGGAGCAATACAATAATGAGAAACAACTATATTGAAAATTTGCAT
>DUUN01000191.1 GCA_012841535.1 Gallicola sp.
CAGGAATATTATCAATATTTAAAGTTGCTACAGTATTTATATTATGTCTTACCGTATTATTATAAGCAGAAACATTATTAGCTTCTAAGTTATTAAAAATAATAGAACACAAAAAAGCCAAACAGATTGTAATAATTAGAAAAAATTTTCTTTTAAACAACATCTTTTCCCCCTAATAATTAAAATATATATAGCCCACAAAATAAATGTTACAAAGGTTTTTAATGCTAAATTAAATGTTTGTCAATACATTCGTATTATTTTTATGCAAGTTCTTTGTTGTTGAATGATTTTTGTTGTTATCGTTATTAATCATATAATTTTATTATATCAAATTGTTATTACTTAGCAATCAAAAAAATAGTTTTTTTATCACAGCTTAGTTAAATATAAACCTAAATCCAAGAAAACATATAACAAATAGCCAAAGACTGCAAAACCATGGTGTACTGATACGGCATTAGATTCATTCCTATGCAGCTCTTATTTTTCTTGGGGTGAAATTAGAAGCAGAAGTTTTACCTTATTAAACCATATACTGGATAATTATTTTATTCGGTTGTCTTTTTTTATAACAGATTGTATAATATATTTTGCTTTTATAATATGCTGATGTAGCTCAGTTGGTAGAGCAATTGATTCGTAATCAATAGGTCAAGGGTTCGAGTCCCTTCATCAGCTCCAAAAAACAGCCGTTTTCACTAGTTTTGTTAGTATTAACAGCTTTTTTCATAGGACTATTGTCAAAGTTTGATAATAGCATTCAAATTCTGAAACTTTAGAAATTTACCCCTTAAATCAATAGGTCACTTTTTATAAGATATCTTTCAGCTTTTGTATGTATTCTAATATAGGCGAATTCCCACGCTTTAAAATATGCGTATATGTATTTAGCGTCATATCAAGACTTGCGTGTCCAACTAATTTTTGAATATACTTTTCTCTCATACCGACATAATAACAGACGCTTATAAAAGTATGTCTAAAAGTATGAATATTATATCCCTTATAGCCTAACTTTGCATATAATCTTTTAAAATAACATCTTACCATTGAATATGTATATCTTTTGCCTGAACGCTGATTTTTTTCTAATTCTTGAATATAAGGTATTAAATCGCTATGAAATTTTACCTTTCTCATACCGCTTTCTGTTTTAGTTGAATTATGTATGGTATTTGTATAAACATCTATCGATTTATTAATAATTATTTCATTAGTTGTATAATCAATATCTTTACTAAAATTTAAAGCCAAAAATTCTCCTATTCTCAATCCTGTGCAACACATAAAAATAAAGACAGGATAATAAATTGGATTAGTAATTAACTTAAAAATTTCATTTTGCTGGTCAAACTCCAAAGGCTTATAATGCTTACTCTTTATTGCAGGTATTTCAACGGAACTATATGGATTATATTTTATTAGTCTTAGTTTAACCGCCTTTTCAAAGCTAGCGCGGATTATATTGCCAACCTTTACCCGTGTATTATTTCTTTCTATACTATTAAGAAATTTTTGAATATCTAAACCGTCAATTTCGTTTAACTTTTTGTCTTTAAAATAAGGTTTTATATTTTCATTAATATATTTTTCATAATTTCTTAATGTGCTTTCTTTTAATTTGCCTACTTTATATAATTGCATCCATTCGTCTAACCGTTCTGAAAAAGTATATTTACATTCTATATTATCCTTATTTAACAATAAGGATAATTTTTTATTTATTTCAAGTATTTGAGCTTGTAAAAATTCTATTTGATTATCTTTATTTATCATAAATCCTATAAACAATAAACTTATCAGTTTCTTTAACGTTTACAGCTAGCAAAGAATTAATTAATTCTTGTTTTTGATTTTCAGTTAAACGAACGGCTTCTTTGTTTTTGAAGTCCAAATTATTAGTGCGATAATACTTTTTTTGATTGTAGCCAATTGAAGTATCTTTGCCGACGTATTTTATTAAGTAATTAGCCACTATTTCTTGTGATGTTTTACTGTTATCAATTTTAGCTACTGTTGAATAGCCATAAGACCAAAGCTTTATATTATAAATTAATGAATTGTATTTTCTTGACTTAATTTGTTTACCTGTATGCGGATTAATCGCTGGGACTAAATATTTGTCTAAATTTATATCGCCTATAAGACAATGAAAATGTAAAACGCCGCTTTTATGACGCTCAGGAACGCACAAAATTTTAACTTTAGGTTCTATATATTGAATTTTTTTACGAAATATACTCCATAAATATTTTAAATTTGCATCTGAAGTATCATACTTCTGTGGATTAAAAGTTAATGTTAAAAAATAATCCCAACGATTATTATAAGCATAGCCAAAATAATTATCTTTTGCTCTTTTAGCAGAATTAAATATAGTCTTCTTTATACTTTCGATTGTTACCGTATCCGCTAAAGGTCGTAATATATCGCCTTCTTGTATCAATTTGCGTGAACGGTCAACATCATTTTTTATGATTTCGCCCGTTTCGGTATCAACGAAAACATTATTACCAAGTGAATACATGAAATCGTCTTTATAAAAGATTACTTCCGTAAAGTCTAAATTTTTATTTATAACTGTATTACCAACGAGCGGTATTTTCTGATTAAGTATCTTTAACTTGCCCATATATTCCCCGCCTTTAAATTTTGAAGTGCATTTTTGTCTTTAAGTGTTGCCATTATCAAGTAATGGCAACACCGCGCTAGCCTTTTGCGGGCGGGTGTTCGCACAGCGGAAGGCATTCC
>DUUN01000268.1 GCA_012841535.1 Gallicola sp.
AACAACATTTTCAAATTTATAAAGAAAATAGTAAAACTCTTTGTAATCAACCAATAAAGGAAATGTCAAATTTGACGCAAAGATTATTATCTTCTATAGACTATAAAACCATATCTGATAAACGCAGGCATAACTTCAATTTAATTCACAAAGAACTAGGTAGTAGGAATAAACTTAATTTAAATATTTCCTCAACAGAAATTCCGATGGTATATCCATTTTTAGTTGAAAATGGAAAACTACTAAAGCAGAAATTAATCTCAAACAAAATTTACGTTGCTTCATATTGGCCTAATGTTTTGGAGTGGTCTGAAACTACCTCTCATGAATATAATATAGTGAGTAATCTTATTGCATTACCTATTGATCAACGATATGGAACATCAGAAATGTCTTTGATTATTAGTTTTTTTAATGATATAATTGACAAGTAATTTGAATAAAAAATGAATGATTTTAGGGTATATTTAAGAGCCTTGGAGCCTGATGATTATAGAACTACTGTCCAGTGGAGAAATGACGATGAAATTTGGTCGATGGTTGGCGGAGCAAAATATTTTGTTTCGGCCGAATATGAAAAACAGTGGATTGTAAATGCTATTAATAATCCCAAAGAAGTTAGAGTTGGAGTTTGTTTAAAAGAAAACAATGAATTAATTGGTCTATCCTCGATTGTCGATATTGATTGGATTAACAGGAGTGCACACTTTCCCAGTATGATTGGAGAAAAAAAGTATTGGAGCAAAGGATTGGCTACAGAAGCTCGTTTATTGCTGCTTAAATTTGCATTCTGTGAAAGAGGCTTCGAAAGAATATGGGCTCATATTCTTGAATCAAATATAGGCTCCATAAAGATGTTAGAGAAATGTGGTTATAAGAAAGAAGGTTTATTAAGAAACTCCGTCTATAAAAATGGTAAATTCCACAATCAGGTAGTAATGTCTGTTCTTAAAAATGAATTTGATGATCTGATTAAAGAAAAGGAATATAAAAAACTTGATATTACAAATGTAAAAAAATGATCAATATAAACAGTGATCAGTATCACAGGCTTTCCCTCTCGCCTCTTTGTGAGCATTCATGGGATAACAACATCGAACCTCTGGTTAGTATTTGTTCTATTACTTATAACCATGGTCCGTATATAAAAGAATGCTTAGAGGGCTTTTTGATGCAAAAAACAACTTTCCCTGTTGAAATACTTATTCATGATGATGCATCTACAGATGGAACTGAAGAAATAATTCGTGAATACGAAGTTAAGTATCCTCATATAATAAAACCTTTATACGAAGATGAAAATCAATGGGCAAAAGGAAAAAAAGGAAGCAAGGTTTTCAATTTCCCACGTGCTCGTGGAAAATATATAGCTCTTTGTGAAGGAGATGATTATTGGACTGATCCATTAAAATTGCAGAAGCAGGTGGAGTTTTTGGAGGGGAATGAGGAGTATGGATTGGTTTATACAGATGTTGATAAATTAAATCAAGAAACAGGTTCGATAGTAACAAATTTTCTAAGCACCAATGATTATTCTTTTTGTAAAAGCAATAAAGATTATTTAATATATGCGCCTTTTAGAGCGCCATGTACTTGGCTGTTTCGGAAAAGACTTTTGCAACCTAGTTTAAAAAACTATGTTGTAGGAGATCTACCATTATTTTTAGATATACTTTTAGTTTCTAAAGTACATCAACTGCCTGATATTACAGCTGTTTACAGAGTCTTAGAAAATAGTGCAAGTCATTTTTCTGATTTGCAAAAAGAATATGTTTTCATGCAAGGCATCTTTGATATTCAAATGGATTATGCATTGAAATTTAATGTAGATGAAGAACTAATAAACTTAATTCAAAAGAAATTTGCAAAACAATCTTATTATTATGCGGTAGCACTTAATGATAAAAAACAAATTATTTCGGCAGATAAGTTATTGAAAACCGATAAAGAACTTTCGAGAAATTTTAAACTTGTTCAATTGCTAGCTAAATGCAAATTTGGAAGATTCATTGTTAAGTTAAAAATTAAAAAAACATGAAAATACTCTGGATAGTAAACACAATATTCCCATCACCTAGCATAGCTATGGGACTTAATCCTCCAGTTGTTGGTGGTTGGATGTATGGTTTAGCTGCGCAGCTTTCAGAATCTGAAAGCATTTCACTTGCAGTAGTAACAACATATAGTGGGAAAGAAATAAAAAAGCTTGAGCTAGATAATATCGATTATTACTTATTACCTTGTAAAGATCAATCGAAATATGATAAAAGTCTAGAAGATAAATGGGAAAGAGTTTGCACAGAATTTGAACCTGATGTTATACATATACACGGAACAGAATACGCTCATGGAATGGCATGTATGAAAAAACTACCCAACCTGAAATATGTAGTTTCAATTCAAGGATTAGTTGGTGTATGTGAGAGATATTATTATGCAGGTATTTCTCAAAACGATTTTTTGAAGAACATAACATTTAGAGATATTGTTAAATGGAATAGTGTTTTTGGCGGAAGAAGAAATTTTAAAAAGAGAGGTATAATAGAGAGAGAATATATTAATCGCACACAAAATGTAATAGGAAGAACCTCATGGGATTATACTCATGCAAAAGCGATAAATCCTAAGGTAAACTATCATTTTTGCAATGAAACTTTAAGAGATGGCTTCTATACTGCTGACAAATGGTCATTTGATAAATGTAAACCACATACAATTTTTTTAAGTCAAGCAGGATATCCCATTAAGGGACTTCATCAGGTATTGAAAGCATTAGTTATTCTAAAAGATATGTATCCAAATATAAAAGTTAGGGTTGGAGGTTCGAATATTATTAAATCATCTACTTTATTAGACAAGCTGAAGCTTTCAGGTTATGGTAAATATATAAAAAGATTAATCAAGGAAAATTCACTAGAAAACCACATAGAGTTTCTTGGAGCATTAACTGAAGAAGAAATGATTAAAGAGTATTTAAAATCAAATGTTTTTATCTGTCCATCTAGTATAGAGAATAGTCCTAATTCAGTTGGTGAAGCACAACTTTTAGGTGTACCTGTAATTGCCTCTTATGTGGGAGGTGTTGCAGATATGGTGGAAGATGGAAAAACTGGTCACCTTTATAGGTTTGAGGAGGTTGAGATGTTAGCAATATTGATTGATAAAGTATTCTCCATGCAAGAAGAGCAATTATCTATATTGGGTAAAAATGCAACGGAAGTTGCTTTGAAAAGGCATAATCCTTATACTAATGCAAAACGAATGATAGAAATATATAAGAATGCACGCAACAATAATAATTAGCTTAATTGCAATTTTATTTGCATGGATAGCTCGTTTCCAAAAAACTAAATACGGCGGTTTAGAGGCTGCATTTATTTTGCTTACAATTTTTATGTCTATAAGATATAATTTTGGCAATGATTACCCTGGATATTTAAATAGGTTCTTAAGTATAGGAGCTTTTTCAAATATAGATCTTACTTTAGAATCAACAGAGATTGGATGGGCCGTTTTGAATTTACTATTCCAACCAATTGGTTTTTTTGGAATGGTAATTGTATTGACTGTTTTTGAATACGCTGTTATTTATCGTTTGATTAAAAAATATGTACCTAAAGAATGG
>DUUN01000742.1 GCA_012841535.1 Gallicola sp.
AACAACATTTTCAAATTTATAAAGAAAATAGTAAAACTCTTTGTAATCAACCAATAAAGGAAATGTCAAATTTGACGCAAAGATTATTATCTTCTATAGACTATAAAACCATATCTGATAAACGCAGACAAAACTTTAATTTTATTCACCAAGAACTAGGTAACATGAATAAATTGAAATTAGATATTTCTCCAACAGAAGTTCCATTAGTATATCCGTTGTTAGTTGACAACGGGAGTTTATTAAAGCATAAGCTAATTAATAACAAAGTTTATGTGGCAACTTATTGGCCTAATGTTCTTGAATGGGCAGAGTTAAATAGTTTTGAAAATGAATTGACGAGAAATTTAATTGCAATACCTGTTGATCAAAGGTACAGTGAAAATGACGTTGATGCAATCTTAAATATATTACGTTATGATAATCAATAAACCTTATATCGAAACAAGAGAAGATCAAACATATCTTATCTCAAAAATAAAAGATGAAGTTTCAAATATTGAGGAAGATGTTTTTTTTGCTGTTCCAAATGAATATGGGAATTACTTATGTGATGAGGTTGCAGATGCATTTGTAGTAGCAATGCTATTACCGGCATTAGTATCTAAACAAGATATATATATAAATGCCCCAATTTCTGAGATTTTATTTTATCAAATTGAAAATAATCTTACATATACGTTGTCTAAGGTTTTTGAAAAGAAACCTATAAAGATAATTCCTAAAAGTACAATTACGCTAAATTTCAATCCGACAGCTGTAGCAACTGGATTTTCAGGAGGTATTGATAGTTTTACTACAGTTTTACAACATACACAAGATGTAACAGATAATCTGATATTAACAAATTTGACTTTATTTAATGTTGGGTCATATGGTAATGATTATAAAAAAACGCAAGTAACTTTTGCGGAAGACATAAAAAGAGCAAAATCTATATCAAACATTTTTGGATTACCGTTATTAACAATTGACTCAAATTTCAATTTATTTTATAACAACAGAGAAGAGAAAATATTTAACTTTTCGCCTAGATCTACGATGTGTTTGATTGCTGGTGTTTTATCCCTTCAGAAGTTTTTTAAATACTATTTTATATCTTCAACAGGGACTATTGAGGATATAAAACTAAGTAAACACGATCAGTATTATTACGAATGGTTGGTAACTTCTTTTCTGTCAAATAATAACAGTCAAATAATTATTGCTAATAGTGATCTGAATAGAGTTGAGAAAACAAAGTATATTGCAGATAATAAAATTGTTAAAAATAATTTATATGTATGTGCAGCAGACATATACAATGAAAAGCATTATACACAGTATAAAAAAGATACAAGTCCGAATTGTTCTGAATGTATAAAGTGTCTGAGAACTTTAATTACACTTGATTTATTGGGTAAAATTGAGCATTATTCAAACAGATTTGATTTAGAAAAATATCGGAAGCATAAAGATTCAATTTTTATTAATGTTCTTGCTAATTATAAAAAGGATCATTTCTTAAAAGAAATTCATGATCTTATGATTGAAACGAACTATCAAATACCCAAAAAATATAAAATCAAGGCAAGTTTATTTAAACTACGAAATAGATTAGCGCGTATACAGCTAATTAGAGTGATTTATCGTTTCATTTTTAGAAATAAATAAATTCGATCCTATGAAAAAAATAATAATTATAGGTGGTAAAGGGACTCCAGTAGTTATTGCTGAAC
This sequence comes from Gallicola sp., assembly GCA_012841535.1. Lineage (GTDB taxonomy): Bacteria > Bacillota > Clostridia > Tissierellales > Peptoniphilaceae > Miniphocaeibacter. Next base: position 1,719 of record DUUN01000742.1, read on the forward strand.
AAATATTAAATGCAGTTGAAAAATTTGGAGAAAAGTATGAATTGCTAGGTTTTGCATTTGATGATGAATCATTTGGTGATGAAATTAACGGAATTCCAATTTTAGATAAGACATATAATGTCTATGGTAAGTATAAAAAGTTTGAAGATGTCTTTTATGTCTACTCCCTTTATCGGAGTGATGTTATAGAAGAAAGAGTTAAATTAAGAGAAAGTTTAAAAATTCCCATAGAAAAATATGTGTCATTTGTTCATCCTTTAGCTACAGTTGCACGAAGCGCTCAGATAGGTTATGGTAATATTATTCTTGCTAACGTCGTAATTAATCCTAATGTGAAAATTGGGAATTTTAATACCTTTAATTCTAATTCCCTTGTAGGGCACGATACAGTTATGGGGGATAATAACTTCGTTGCAGGTCATAGTGTAATAGGTAGTAACTTAAAAATAGGAAATGGTAATTTTTTTGGTTTGAATTCCTCAAGTAAGAATTTTATAAAAATTGGTGATTATAACATAATTGGAATGGCTGCGAATCTTGTAAAAGATGTACAATCAAGACAGATTATGATTGGAAATCCGGCTAGGCCTTTGTCCAAGTAAAAAAGAAAAAATGAAACAATCAGTTTTAGGATTATATTTTGAAGATTTTATTGTTGATAGTGAAATTAAACATTCACTTTCAAAAACTATTTTTGAAAGTGATA
>DUUN01000041.1 GCA_012841535.1 Gallicola sp.
AAAGTCAAAGCGTATTACTGCTTAAAACTGTAAGAATGTTTACAGTTTTTTAGTGAAAAAATCATTATATATTGACATAAAAAATTGCAGGTATAACTGCAATTTTAACGTGTAATAGTGGTGGCTAAATTTATATATAAAAATATTATTTAGAAAACTGCTTCGAGAATAAGTTTATCTTGGTTAACATCAAACAACTCAAGTTTATTATCTACTTCATTAACTTCATAACCAAGATTATTAAGACGAAGTTTTATCTTTGCTAATTCCTCTTTCGGAACACTGATTACATAACTTTCAAGACCTGCTTGCAAATCATCTCTTCTTTTAGCATCTTTTCCGTTCCAGATATTAAATCCAATATGATGATGATAGCCTCTCGTCGAAACAAAAACTGCCAGGCCTCGATAATCAAATTGTATTTCAAAACCTAACCCTTCTACAAAAAACCTTTTAGCTTCTTCGATATTATTAACATGTAAATGTAAATGGCCTATTATAGTGTTTTTCGGTAATTTATTAAATTTCTCCTTTGGTAAATGTTTAAAGAGATCATGTAAATCAATCCTTTTAGGACCAAAATGATTTAACTTATAAACATTTCCTTCCTCATCATATCTATCAACGGCAATCTCAATACCATTATTATCAGGATCTTGTAGGTAAATTGCTTCACTAATCCCATGGTCCGATAGTCCAGTTAAAGAATATTCCTTCTCGATTAAATGATTTAATATTTGCGCAAGGGCACTTCTACTATCCAATAGAAAAGCAAAGTGGTAAAGCCCAATATTATTTTTTGCCGGCTTTGCGTTCTTCACTTCTTTTAATACCAACAAAACATTTTTACCATCAACACCTAAATATGCTTCATTACCTTCTTTTTTTATGACTGATAAACCAAGCATATTTGTATAAAAGTCGATAGATCTATCTAGATTAGATACAACAATTCTGACTTCCCTTACAAACATTGTATTTTCATTATGATATTTATACATTAACATTTCCTCAATTCTAATATTTAATTTATTTTACTTCTATGAATATTATAGACGAAATTTATTTATATAATAAAAAAATGCATTGAGATAAGGTATAACTAAAAAATAGTTTGATAAATTTTTACCAAACTATTTTTTAGAGTTATTAATAATATCTATTCACCGATTATTTTTACCAATATTCTTTTTTCTCTTTTACCGTCAAACTCACCATAGAATATCTGTTCCCATCTTCCAAAATCTAATCTTCCATTAGTTATCGCAACAACTACTTCTCTTCCCATAATCGTTCTCTTGAGATGCGCATCCGCATTATCCTCATAGCCATTATGGAAATATTGCTCATAAGGTTTTTCCGGTGCAAGTTTTTCTAAGAAGATTTCAAAATCCTGATGCAAACCTGGTTCATCATCATTGATAAAGACACTAGAGGTAATATGCATAGAATTGCAAAGGAGCAATCCTTCTTTGATATTACTTTCTCTTAAACACTCTTCAATTTGGGGTGTGATATTAATAAATGCCCTTCTGGTTTTTGTATTAAATGTTAACACTTTTCGATAAGATTTCATAAAACCCTCCTCTTTTCTCCTAGTATATCGAATTATTAAGATAATTTCAATAACCAATGATAAGAATAACTTTATAATATTAAAAAAGCATTCAGCAGCAATCTGAATGCTTTGCTTCAAAATATTTTGATTCTATAAATATTATATTTTTATGTATGTCATATATTCTCTTCTTTATGTTTCCCCGCGATTCAATATATTTATTACACCTTTTTTCTTGATTTGTTCAATCGGGCTTTCAACAAACCGCCCTATCCCCACCATTAGTTGAATTCAACTAATGGTGTATTTTTAACAATAATAGGAAATGGAAATATAGAGAGCAATTGGATACTCTTCATAAGCAAATTTAAAAGGTATGGCGCCCATGAAATATAGGATGCCATACCATTATTTTTTAAAAATAATTATATTCCATTAAGGTTTTTGAGAAATATCGCTTACTTTTTTAAGTTTGCTTTTCTTTTTCTTAAGATATAATTTTCTCAAATAATAAGCACTTACACCAATGACAGCAAAAAGCAAAAGGAACGGGAAAACAGTAACAAATATTAGAGATAAATATTCAAAAAACTTTACAAAAGCCTTAATTCCAAAGTTAAATGATTGTTTTAACTTTTGCCAGTAAGTCGTATCTTCTTCCGGAGCTTCATTATAAATTGATATATGAACTTCACTGTATTCGATTTTACTATCATACTGGATAATTTCACCTTTTAGAACTCTTAACTCTTTATCGATTTGTGAGATTCTGGTATTAATTTGAATGATCTCTTCAATATTAGCTTCATCAAATAGTTCTACTAGCCGTTCTCTTTCCGCTTCAAGTGCCATGATTTGATTGCTAGTATCCGAATATTGTAAAGATACATCAATGGCATTTTTCTCAAGGTCTTTTACTGTTCCAAAGGTAGATAACGAATCAATAAATTCATCTAAACGGCTAGTTTTTATCCGGAAGATGATGTCTGCGGAATAGTCACCTATTCTTTCATAATCCGTCCATTCATCAGCATTGATGCTTTTCTTTAAAGAATCTACTTTCTTTTGATAATCTTCTTCAATATAGAGGTTTGCGGAAACATTGTAAATAATTTTGCGCTCAGAAGAATACACAACAAGTTCGTTGGTAAAACCATTCTTTTGATCAGGATCAAAATCGTGGCCTCTATTATCTGAAGCACAACCAAATAAGGTCATTAATAATATAAATAAAAAACTAAATAAGAGAAACTTTCTTTTCATATTGTCCCCCTGTTTATTATAATTTCATAATTAATTATGCGCACATGAGGTTTATTTATTCTTCATCTCATTTTATCATATAAAACAATGTTTAAACAAGTTATTTTAACACTTGATTTTTTTAATCTTACACAATAATAAATACTCTTCATAACTCCACTTTATAATCATATAACGCCTTCAAAAAAAGACATCGTTAGTGGAATAAGGATGCCAAAGATTTTAAAGAATTTTATCTTTTTAAAGTAACGAATATGTTCTACCGTTTCTCTCCACTTTTTTGGTTGTTTATTGTTCATTAAATCTCCCTTGTCAGAAAATAAAAACAGTATTTTAAATCAATAAATATTTACCGAATCTTTTTTTTATAAGTTCTTTTTAGCTTATTATCACTAATTTCGGAACGTTTGAAATATCCAAGACACTTACATTTATAGCGATTCCCTTTATTATCAGGATCACGTCTAAAGGCAAGTCTATAAACACGGTCTATCCCATCATTACAATTATTTATATTATCAAGAATTTCTACTATGGTATTTTCGTCATCTGAAATTATGTTTTTCCAACCTTTGTGATTTTTCCCATCCATATAAACAAACCAGGCGATTCCAGCCAAACCGAACTTTTTCAAAGGAACACCGGCTTGCATATACATCTTATAATTTGTATCTAAAACCTTGTTTATCATATCTGTATAACTATCACCTTGCCATATATCACCTACATTAATTTTCTTCATTGTATATCCCCTTCTCACATATCCATTTTATCATTTAATACCTAATTACACAATCTATTATCCAAAACAATTTTTTCATTATACTGCTTTAAATTAATCCATTACTTCTAAAGCCATAAAATGAAAAAAAATTGTAATTATTTTTATTTCTTGTATTATAAATGTAATAACTATGGTATAATTTAACGGGAAGACGGGGAGGAGAATTTTAATGAATTTTAAACAAATAAAACAAGAAGCTAAAGATGTATTAATCGGTAATCGTCTAATGTTGTTACTGGTTTTGATAGCTGTTGGAGCTATCTCATCAGCTTTAGTAGCATCGGTTTTAGGTTTTATCCTAGTACCTTTAACTAATGTTGCTTTGTATTATTTATTGAAACACTTAATACTTACAAAAAAATTAGTTGTAGAAAAACTATATAATCAATTTAAAGAATTAGAACATGCAATAAAAATAATTGCTGTTGGACTATTAGTTAAAGCTATAATACTTGTAGGGTTAATATTATTTATAGTTCCAGGAATAATATTTGGCTTACAATATTCACAAGCTTCAAGAATAATGGCTGAAAATAAAGATTTGGAAATATTGGAAGCCCTAAGAAAAAGCAAAGAAATGATGGATGGCCATAAAATGGAATTGTTCTTATTCTATTTATCGTTTATTGGACATTTCTTACTCGTAATAATAACAATCGGACTTTATGGCTTCTATTTCATACCCTATTTAGTAACCTGCGATGCAAATTACTATCTTCATTTATCCGAACAAAACAAAATACTTAAGCAGTATCTAGATCCTGATTATGAAATAAAAGACAATTCTTAGAACTATGAAAAAAACTCACTAACTTAATGTTGGTGAGTTTTTAATTATTTTACTCGTAATGACTTGTTATACTATTCTTTCTGCTAAAAAATGAATGTTAATATATAAAAAACTGCTGACTTTGTCAACAGCCTGTGATACTGAGTCACCAGTATCATTTCTTATTAATTTTCGGATTTTCAATTATCTTTCAAGGAATACAAATCTATCTATTTAGACTAATCGTTCGTTGTTTAGCTTCACAAATTATATTTCATAACATCAGTTAAACAAAAATAAAAAAGTCTACTGATTACTCTATTCAAGTAACCTATAGACTTAATTACACTTTATAAAAATTACTAAAGTTATAAGAATTTTAAAAAATATATTCTTAAAGTTCTTTCTTAAATTAAAATTTTTGAAGATACCATTCTTTTATAACTAATAATTCATCATAAGTTAGGCGGTGATCCGCATTTATCCATTCTAATTTTACTTCTTTATTCTTGGGTTCTAAGTAAGCTGCTAGTTCTTTAGATTCTTCAGGCGGACAAATACTATCATGAGTCCCTGCAGCAATAAATACTCTTGTATTATCATTTTTAACTAATTCTATATCTCTTCTTGGCATCATTGGTCTAAGGAGGACTGCACCAGAAATTGCATTTTTAATTGAAAATAGCATACTAGCAGCAATGTTAGCCCCATTAGAGTATCCTACTGCTATAACTTTTTTTCGCTCAAATCCATATTTTTTACTTGCTTCATTTATAAATTCATAAAGCTCTTTAGTTCTTTTATCTAAATCTTCTAAATCAAAGACACCCGGACGTAGGCGTCTAAAAAATCTGTTCATTCCACCTTCTTGAACGCTTCCTCTAACACTTAATATGTTGGCCTCATTATCAATTGTTTTTCCAATTTCAAGTAGATCGGTTTCATCACCACCTGTACCATGGAGCAATAATAATGTATTTTCATTAATTCCTTTTTTATATATATGTATCATTTTTTCCTCTTTAAGCTAAATTTTTCTCCTAACTT
>DUUN01000091.1 GCA_012841535.1 Gallicola sp.
CCTCGGTAGATAACTGCTTGCCGGACACTTTATCTACTTTTTTACCCAATTCGGTATCAACATAGGTCAAGTCAGCTTTATTGGTTACTGTATTCCATGTTGTTTTTTCAGTATCGCTAACAAACCTTCTGCTAGTGCTTTCCGTTATCATACTTGCTGGGTGTGCAGAAGGGTGAGTGTATTTATTAGCTCCCTCATCTATACCATTAAGTTTTGTTTTATCGCCCGCAGACATCAACCCTTCTTTTGTAACTGTAGCAAGTGGTATAGGGTCGAATCCATCTGATAGATGTTCTGATCCATGAATAGGATATGGATTGCCCTGCAATATTTCATAATATTCAACTAGTATAGTAGTCCCAAGAGGTAATCCACCTTTAATTCTAAAAGAAACAGGAGATAACTCTTCTAAAGCGTCATTACCTTGTTTAATACCAAACATATACCAAAAAAGAGTGTTGGTATTTGGTACATATGTTCCATCCAATAAATAAAATGTATCTTGTCCTTCCACAGTTGTTGTAAATCTTTCTTGCTTAATGATAAAGTTTACTACATCACCGTCATCTCCACCTGAGGCAAAACTACCTCCAAGTAAAATCCATTCGCCATTATCATGCCAAATTTTCTTAGAGTCGGTCGTTATGTATAATATGCCACTATTTGTAGGAGATGGTTTCTCACTTTCTAATCCTCTTTTAATTTCAGTTACACCACTGGCCTTTACAGGTGTATATCCTAAAGCAGTAGTCACATTTGAATTAGTTATTTCATTACGAATAGTAGCAGATGATTTGTTTTCTACGTTGCTTAATCCAATATCTGCTTTAGTCGTATTATGTGGGTTAGTACCAGTGCCGGGATGAGTATAAACAGTTTTTTCCGTTCCGTCAATTTTAATGTTTCCGTTTATGGCAGATTGTTCTACTTTATTTGCACCGTCACTTACGCCAGTTAATTTAATTCTTTCAGCAGATGTCATTATTTTTTTTGTAGTTGTTTCTGTAATCATATCCAGTGAGTGAGTGGATGGATGAATATACTTATTAGCCTCCGCTTCTATGTTATCCAGTTTTGTTTTTAAAGTGTTTGTAAATGCGGCTTCTGTGGCGTCTAATATTGACTTATTAGTATGACCATGCCGCTTTCCAATAGCATCATTTGCATTAGCAGAAAGATTATCGTCATCAATTTTCAAATTACTAGCATTAAGTAAATTTATTATATTATCCCCTGTTAATACCTGTCCCAAGTCAATTTTCTTATTACCATTCCATCCATAAAAAGTATTGTCTATTGTACTATACCAAATCTGTCCCGGTACCGGATTAAGAGGGTCGGATGCTAGATTTTGTATCCTGACATTTTGCAACTCACCCTTATTCAAGTCTAAGTTCGTTAATACTCTCAAAATATTCACCTCTCTTACTAATTAATTTAAATAAGCCTTACCAGAAAACCCACCATTAAATTTTAACAATATATTATTTTCATCTATATATTGAATATCCCCCAAAACTACCGAACCACCACTATCAACGACATTTATACTAGGGTATCTTTGTAAATTATGATTAATCAACCATTCTGATAAAGGTGTATTTTGAGCATGTATATACGTAGTTTTTTCTAATGGTTTATCAATCAAATCGTTATAACTTCCGCTTATTGCTACATTTGATAAACCCTCTATAGTAAAAACATCTTGTGTATGGTGAGAAGGAGGAAAATCTGTAGGTTTATTTAAAACATTAGCCCAATCTACACCTTCACTAACTCCATCACCTACAACACCAAGTTTAGCATCAACATATTTATCTGAAAAATTATTGTTAATAATTTTAATTAAAACAACATCATCAACATTTATTTGCAAATCATTTCTAATCTTACATTCAAAAATTTGTCCATTAATTTCTACTTCGCATATTTCGTTGTTGATATTTTTTACAATTCCCCTGTATGTTTTATCAAAGTCAAGTTTTTTTGTTTTATTGTCAATCAACAATTTGATCTCATCTATAAAACTATTTAAATATTTTTTAATATCGCTCAAAACATCACCTTCTTTCAAAAGAAAGTTTTAAATATTGCATTTTTCAATATTTTCTACCCAATCATCTAAAGTTATTTTGGTAAACATTCTATCTGTATCTGTTAATTTTCTAATTGCTTCTTGAATTTGATTTAAATCAGGAACCAACCTTCTACTTCTTATTCTTAACACTTTCCATCCGTGCGATTTGACAACTTCATCTCTTCTTCTGTCATAATTAGCATCTTGATGCCAGTACGCACCATCATATTCTATATCTATTTTTACACCTTTTAGAAATAATGCTATATCTAAAAACAAAGAAGATAATGGATAATTTAAATTAACATTATATCCACTGTCTTTTAATAAATTATAAATATGTAATTGCTGTGAAGAAGTTGGAACATTCCCATTTCTTAATAGAGTTTTTTGCACTTGTTTAAGTTTTTCCGGATTACATAAAGTATATGGATAGCCATATCTTTTTATATTTGTTTCTCTAGTTTTATCTTTTATTTTTTGGTTTTGTTGTGGATATTCTGTATTGTATCTTTTAAGGTTAGTTTCTTTCGCTTTAGCTTTATACTCAGCTGTCCCCGTGTAGGATATGGCATTATATTTTTTTAAATTTGTGTTTACGGCTTTATTTTTAAACTCATCTGTTTGAAAATACCAATCAACATTATATCTTTCATTATTTTGTAACTTTATACGTTCTTCATACTCAGCAGTTTGTGTATAGTATTCTGCGCCATACTTTTCAGTACATGTTTTTCTTGATTTTTGTTTTATTTTTTCTATTTGAAATACATTGTTTACATTGTTGGGTTTTAAGATAGTTTCATTAATTATCTCATTACACTCATCTGTTAATAAAAATGTTTTTACTCCATATTTATCTAAACATGTATTTTCGATTTTATTCTTTATTTCTTTATTTTGTGTTGCATATTCAACACCATATTTTTCTACATTGGTCTGCTTAGTTTTATCTTTTATATTTTCCAATTGGAACACATTATCAACACCATATTTTACTTGGCATACTTCTCTGTATTTTTTAGGCTGACATTCTGAACAACAATCTTTATCTATTAAGCCATTTTTACCTCTAAGATATTGCCTATATTCTGATATTATTACTTTTTCAACGCCATTTTCCAAGCAATAGTCACACATATATTTAACCTTTGCATGGCTACCTTTAGTTAAATCTTTCGCTTTGACTGTTATAATATCACCCAACTCACATTTATAACCTTTACTTTTATACCATTCAATATTAGACCATATTATTTTTATCTCAAAAAATTGATTTGAAATTAACAAATTATATACCCGTTTGAATCCAGATTGTTCCAAGCATGGGATTATCAGGAGGAGTATCTTGAATAATAGGTGTTAACCCTTTCATAAATATAGTCCAATATTGAGAACCTTCATATGGGATATTACCTATGCTTGGAGATATACAATAATATATAGTTCCTTGGTAGCTTACAGCTTGACCTATTTGATAACTATAGGCATTATTGTATTCAGATAAGTATGTTAAATTCATTCCTGGAACGCCCTGCGCTCCCCTAGAAGCTGCCTTAAACCACCAATTAGTATCAGTAGGCACATGATTTATATTATTATTTTGTTTTGATATATAAGTTTCATAGTTGTAAGTAATCACGTTCCACATTTGATAATTTACAACAGAAGAATATTGTCCCTTATAAGAAAATTTTTGTATCTCAGCATCAAACTCAGTTTGTTTTTGGAGTATATAACCTTCTGTTTCGTTTTTAAAGAAGGTTTCTAGGTTTGTTATACAGTCCTGCAATTTATTTAAGTCATCTGGTAAAAACAGCTTTGATCTCAATGTAATGGTTAAATTATTTAATTCATCGTCTTCTAAAGATGTTCTATTATTTTTTAATTTTAATTCTTTATATCTATTTAAATTTATAACATCATTATAAGAAATATCTTGATGCTGTATAAAAG
>DUUN01000024.1 GCA_012841535.1 Gallicola sp.
ATCAAAAGATAAAATTACATATGATATGTTGATGTACAATCGTGATAACTTTCGCGATATATACACTAATAAACCCAAAGGGTTAACACGCCAAGAATATGCAAAACAAATAAGTTATCAACCGTCAAAAAGTTATTCAAAATATATGTCACAAAAAGCAAAGAGAGTCATTAGAATTTTCAATGATAATTTTCGCAAAGGAATTACTGAAGTTGCTGAACCTCGTCATGAAAAAGATAAGGCAATACATATTCATCATATATTTCCTGAAAATGAATTTCCTGGAATAAGTGCTTATTACGAGAACCTTATTGCACTTACCCCTACACAACATTTGAGTTACGCACATCCTAATGGGGATACGTCAGTTATTGATGTTAGTTATCAACATATATGTCTCTTAGCAAAATCTAGTGTTATACAAGAAACCATAGAAGATTCAACTCGGCATCAAATTTATGAATTTAAAAAATTCACACATGTTTTGCATGTCGGCTTAGACGACGACAGATTTAATAATATTCCAGATGGAGATTTTGATGCAGTAAATAACGTAATCAATCTTGTTTATAGTTAAAAGAACAACAACCATCGTCATAAACATAAATTAACGTTCTACCGATGTATTTTCGGCCGTCATAGGAAATGTGTTTGCTATTTTCCCTATTTTCGATAAATAGTAAATTATTACTGTCGGGCATGGTTGCCTGTCGACAACAATATTATATTATATTTTTAACTTTTTTTGGAGCGGGCAGGAAAAAAACGTTATGGTTTTGGCGAGTACGAGCATGGCGAATATAGGATGTAATATCAGAATTAGAAAGCTGTTGTTGACTTATGAAACTATATTGGGTGAAGGTATTTTTAATAACATTGAAGCTTTTTTCAATGCCATAAATTACTAAAACTAAATTATTAGTGTTTTCGCTATAATAATTAATTTCAATCATTTTCCATTATAAGATCCTTTGTGGCAATTGTCTAATTCTCATAGTCTTTCACAAACCATACTTAACAATGAATAATCGAAAGTACATACATAACTGTTCTTGCTTTCATGAAACCAGACACGCCTATCAGGCATATTCAATAAAACACAGAATTAATGAGGACTCTGATACTTTGTTAAAATGGGAAAATGAAATGAAAAATGCCATCGAATAGTGATGATGAAAAGATGAATATTTAATATCTAAAACAAGATATTGAAATAGATGCGATTGCATTTACACATTTTTACATAGAAAGACTATTCGATGTCAAAACTACCATTCCCAATATTATTAGCAGATGAGGTAAAGGTTAAATTACTTAACTATATAAGTAAAAATCAACACATTTAGAATATATTTGCCTTCAAATTTATTCGCGTTAGAAACACAGACATTTTATTATTGAGAATTATCTTTTTATCAAAATATAATATTTTTATTGTATTGTCACGATTAATATGTTATAATGGACGAGTAATAAGGTTTAGATTTAAGGCTATATTTACCCTTAACTGGTACATATGGTGTAAATTTACCTTTATTATAGTATTTATAAGGAGGTACTAGTTTTGTATAAG
>DUUN01000267.1 GCA_012841535.1 Gallicola sp.
CAGAATACCTATTAAAAATTTCCTCAATATTTGAAAATATAAAATATTATTATCTAAATAAAAATTACAGATCTACTAAAGACATTGTAATGTTATCTGATTATATAATTAGAAACAATAAGGAAAGATATTTAAAAACAGTTGAAAGTCACAACAATGAGAAAACACCAATACAAATAATAAAAGTTAAAAATATTGAAAGTCAAAATAAATTTATTACTAATAAAATATCTGACCTAAAATCCAATGAAAATTTAGCCATTCTATTTAGAAATAATATTAGCGCATATTCTGTTGCTTTTGATTTAATAAAAATAAAATTCAATTTAACAAGAGATTAAATTTCAATAATAATAACTTAAATATTATACTACAAGATTTAAACAATATAATTGATTTTGCCCTTGATAGTAATAATTTAGAACTATTTAAATCCATTTATTATAAATTAAACCTATATTTAAAAAAAGATTATGTTTATGGTCTAAATATTGATTTTAATAAAAGCATACTAGATACAATATTAGATGATTCCTATATAAAGGATTATCAAAAAGAATTAGTAGAAAATTTGAAATTTGTCCTTGAAAAAATAATTAATTTAAACTTATATAACTCTATTAAGTTAATTTTTGAAGAATTAGGATATATTGAATATATTTCTAAGCATTTTGAAAATATTCCAATTAATTATATCCAAGAAATAATTCTACACTTTGCAAAAGACTATAAAACAATAAACGAACTTCTAAAAGCTTTTGAAAATATTGAGACTATTTTAAAAAATAAAAATTTCAATACTAGTAATATTTTTATATCTACAATACATCAATCAAAGGGATTAGAATATGATAATGTCTTATTAATTGATTTAGTTGATGGTGAATTTCCAATTTATAGTGATAGGGCTTCAAGTTTAGAAGAGGAAAGAAGGCTATTTTATGTTGGAATTACAAGAGCAAAAAAACAACTATATTTAGTTTTTCCTAAGTACAGGTATGAAACAAAAGTAAAGCCATCTAAGTTTTTTAAAGAAATAAAGAAAATTAACAAATAGCATAATCTTACAAAAAAAGTCTTGGCTAAAAAACCAAGACTTTAAATATTATAATTTTCCTACTAAATCAATTCCTGGAGTTAAAGTGTCATCTCCTGGTTCCCAGCTTGCTGGACAAACTTGGTCTCCATATTTTGCCACATATTGTGCAGCCTTTACCTTTCTAAGTAATTCCTTAGCATTTCTACCAATACCATCTGCACTTACCTCATAAAGAACTATTTCAAGATCTGGATTTATTAAGAAAGTTCCTCTTCTTGCTTGTCCTTCTTCTTCAATAAGAACACCAAATTGATTACAAAGAGTAAAAGATCTATCGGATAATAATGGATATTCTACCTTGCTCATTTGTTCAGATGCATCTAACCAAGCCTTATGAACAAATTCACTATCTGTTGAAACTCCATAAATTTCTGTTCCTATAGCTTTAAATTCTTCATATAGGCCTTGTAATTCCTCTAACTCTGTTGGACAAACAAAAGTAAAATCTCCTGGATAGAAAAACAACACTGACCATTTACCTTTTAAATCATCACTTGAAACAGTAGTTAAAGCTCCATCTTTATATGCAGGAACCTTAAATTCTTCGACTTTTTTTCCTATATAATTCATAAATCCCTCCTTGATTTTTAATACAATATTATTATATCATTGCCGAAATTGAAATTCAATATCATTAATAAATTCAATAATATTTTTATATATCCAATATATTTACAGAGGAATCTAGTGAATAAATTACGTCTTTTCTTTCTACAATAATCTGTGCTTTTTTCTTTAATTCTTCATCTTCTTTAATAATATTTACCAACTCTTTAGTTGGATTAATAGCTATGGAATTACCAGTTAATTTTAACATTGACACATCCCCAGAAGTATCACCATAACTGTATGACTTTGATAAATCTACATTATATTTTTCAGCAAACTTTAAAACTTCCATTTTCTTTTTCCGACTTTGCCACATAGGCTCAATTTCACCATTATAATTATTGTTTTCATCAATTTTATATTCTGAACCCTTATATTCAGTAACTTCATATTTTAGAGCCATTTCTCTAACTAAAAAATTTGGACTGCCTGAAATAAAGAAAATATAGTGGTCCTCATTCTTATGAAAGTTTATTCTACTACGAGTGTATTTATATACAATTTCCCCTATTTCTTCAACAACCTGTTGTGAAATAAATTGATTAAAGACACTATTAAAACCTGTAATACTTTCTCTATATGCATCAGCTAAAGCTAAAAAATAATAATCATAGTCATTGTATCTTTTAGAATAAGCATCTTGAAATGGTCTAATTTTATCATACCAAACAGATTGTTCAATAATTCCATAATCAAGTAGTTTCTTAAAATGTCTTACAATTAGAGTTTCCCTAGCTATAGTACCGTCTATATCAAAAAAAGCAGCTATTTTTTTATTCATAGTATTATTTCTTTTCCTTTACAAAAAATATATCTAAAAACCAAGCAGCACATAAAGAAACAACTCCTGATGCCAAAGTTAAAACAAAAAACTCCAGGGTAGTTAAAACTATAGGATCAGTTAAATTTGTTATAGATACAATAAACAATACTAAGGCAACTGCTAACATAACCAGTCCAAAAATATATTTTGCTATTCCTTCTTTTTTTATAAATTTAAAGACAATAAAAACTATAACTATTGAAAAAAAACAAAACAAAGGAACTTTTAAAACTTTATCTTTATTATCTAATATCATTTGTAGTATAGTCCTCATACTTACTCCTTTATACTTAAAATTAATATATATAATTATACCATATTAAATTTAGTAATTTTAAACAAAGTTTTTATGATAAAATAAATGTATATGCATCAGTAGCTCAACGGATAGAGCAACGGTCTTCGGAACCGTGTGTTGGGGGTTCGATTCCTCTCTGATGCGCCAAAAAAATCTTATTTTTCTTTTAATCTTTAAATTGTTTTTTTACTTATTATATTATTGATTTATTAAATAATATGAATTATACTAACGTGGACCATAATTTATAATAATATAGGTGATAAAATGAAAAACAAAAAAAAATATAGTAATGCTGATGCAGCAGATGTGCTTCATAAAGTTTCTAATTTTTATGTAAATACAAAAGTTCCACATGATTATGGTACTGGTGAAGTATATACATCTGTAGAGGTTCATACTTTAAAAGAAATTTGATAGGCTACACTAAATAGGACAGTTTTATACCAAACATGATAGAATCTGCATTATTACAATAAGATTTGTTTGAATATAAATGGAATGACAAATATCCAAGTTGTATAAGAAGTTGGGCAGATAACTGGGCTGAACTTGCGACCTACTTTAAATATCCACAAGAGATAAGAACGTTAATATATACAACAAATGCCATAGAAGCATTTAATAGACAGCTTAGGAAAGTAACAAAGAATAAGGCTATATTTCCAACGGATTTTGCCTTGTCTAAAAGCCTATATCTAGCTATGGTAGACGCTTCTCTTAAATGGACTAGTAGAATACGTGGTTGGGATAAAATTTATTCTCAATTATCAATATATTTTAATAATAGGATTTAGAACAAAAATTCAACGAAATATTTTCTAAAATAGGCTCCTCTGAATACCTCAGAGTAAAATTCTCTAATCTAAGCATATATACTACTTAAAAATATAAAAACTATACCTCCTATAAATATATACATTAAATAATCAGCAATTCCCAATTTCACTTCTGAAACACTCGTCCTCTGAGCTCCAACCTCCATTCCCCTAGTCATTGCCGATATTGCTACATCATCAGCCGTCTTTGTTGAACACATCAACAGGGGAACTGTTTTATATTCCAATACTCTGATTGGCTCTTTTAAAAAATTCCTCATAGTTAAACCGTGCATTTTCATAGCTTCATTTATAAAGATATAATCTTCCTTAATAGAATATAGAAATCTAAACATTATTAAAACTGGAATTATTATAAAGTCAGGTAACTTCATTTTCCTTAAAGATTCCACTAAATCGGACATCTTCGTTGAAACAATCGAATAGTAACCCATCATAATTCCAGGTATCATCCTCAAAACTATTCCTGAAAAAATCAATGCTATAGTTCCAATAACACCGCTATAATTATCTATTACAACTTGATTTAAAACTACTGCACAAATTAAAAATAGGGTTCCCTTTATAAAGAAAAATACTTCTTTTCCAACAGCATCAATATAAAGGGAATTAAGCTTCTAATTAAAGATAAGTAAGGATACCTCTGCTGTAAATTCCCTGAAATACATACCGAAGCTATAACTATGGTCATTAAAAATTTAGTTCTAAAATCCAATTTTATAATAATCTCATCCCATTCGTTTAAACCATACCGGCTTTTTTAAAATGCTTATTTAAAATTTTAATACCTATAGTATAACTATAAAAGCACCTATCCAACCACATTTTGTAATAACCGAAAGCGACCAGTTTGGAAGTACGGACATAACCTTACTCGCAAAATCCATACCGTAACCTGAATCTATTAAATATTTAACATAGTTATCTCTTGAGATGAATATAGGTGGGTTGAAAATGTTGAAAATACGACATAAGCCCACCTTGCATGAACTATACTTTCATATTTCCCCATCTTCATTATGTACTCAGCAATCAAGGAAGAGACAAGAGTGCCATTCCAGATATTTTTATTTTTGTTGAATAGAGCATAAATATGGGGCCCGACACCAATCCACATACAAAAGGTAGTGCAGGCATAAATACAAGTATAAAACCTATATTTCCCGAACCCCAGTAAAATATCAAAGTTAGAACTGAAAACAGCCCAGCATTTATTAAATCTTTACTGTAAACTTATTCATAATACATCCTAATATAAATAACTTTCCGTTATATTTGATTTTTCAATCATATTTTTATAAAGTTTTGATTTTTTTAATAAATCTTTGTGTTTACCAATGGAATCAATTTTACCATTATTCATAACTACTATTTTATCTGCATTTTCAACAGACTTTAATCTATGCGAAATAATAACCACCGTTTTATTCTTAATTAAAGAATTTAAACTATTCTGTATCTGCATTTCATTTTCAACATCTAAGGAAGCGCTTATCTCATCAAGTAATATAATGGGAGCATTTTTTAAAATCGCTCTCGCTATGGAAATCCTCTGTCTTTCTCCACCTGAAAGATTACTCCCATTCTCTCCTATTACTGTTTCGTAGCCTTGTGGAAGATTTTTTATAAAGTCAGTACAATTTGCTAGTCGTGCAGCTTCTTTTACTTCTTCATCTGTTGCTTCTTTATTTCCCATTCTAATGTTTTCCATTATTGAGGTATTAAAAAGCATTACATCCTGAAAAACTATGGAAATTTTATCAAACAAGCTGTCAGTATCAATTTTCATTATTTCATTTCCTCCAATGAATAATGAACCTTTATCATAGTCATAAAGTCTGGACATAAGTCTTAAAACCGTAGTTTTACCGCAGCCTGATGGCCCCACTATTGCAGTTACCTCATCTTGTTTTGCCACAAAGGAAATCCCATCTATTACTTTTGTAGCTTCATTATAGGAAAACTCCACATCTTTAATCTCAATATCATAGGTCTTTATATCTACTCGTTCTCCCTTTTGAATTTCAGTATTTCTCAATTCTCTTATTCTGTTTATTCTTGCGTCTAAATACATTATTTCACCAATATTTTCATAGAGACCTTCAGTTGTAAATACAATTTTCGCAGAACCTATTACGTATCCTAGAAAATAAAGCAGACTAATATCTCCATTAATATATAAATTCGTTCCAAATAAAATAATAAATCCAAGAGCAAACTTTAAAATCGTAGACGATAATAATAAAGGCAAAGCTTGAGAAAATTCAGATGTAATATGTATCTTTTCTGATTTGTCCATTTCCCATAGTAAGTCTTCCCTGACCTTATAGCCCTGATTATAACTCCTAATCTCCTGTTGTAATTCTATTGCTTCTTGAAATTTATCAGAATTAACTCGAAGTTGATTATAGTACTTTGTGGAACCGTAAACCTGCATCCTTTTACTTAAAAGTAACAAGACAAAGCTTATAATTACAGGCAAAATAATAGCCAGGGCCATTTTAAAATTATTTGCCAGCATAGAAATACAAACTATTATTAAAAACAAAATCAATCCTATTGCTTGAGGAATAGCATGACTTAAGGCATGTTCTATAGCTTCAACATCCTTCATTATAGTTTGAGCTAAGTCAGAAACGTCGTGTCTTGAAAAATAGGATAACGGTAACTCTTTTAAAATGTTGGCAATGTCAATTCTCAAATTTTTACTTTCTCTATAAGTTTCCGTATATAAAGTATTGTAGTTGACGTATAAAAACATGTACATTACAACCGCTATTCCTAAAATCATAAATACATATAACATTGGAGTTTTCAAATTCCCCATTAATAAATCTCTTATGAAATACATCACGAACATCAAAGGAAGCATATAAGAAATATATGAAAATACAGTAGAAACACTGGCTTTTATTAATCCCTTAGCTCCTTTATCTGTTAATTGAAAAACTTCTTTAATTTTATCTACCATATATCCTCCAATCATTTGCCTTAGAGAAAATATCTTGAAAATATTTATACTTACCTTCCAAATTCATCAGCTCTCTGTCTTTACCTCTTTCTATAATATCGCCATCCTCAATTACGAGAATTTCATCTACGTTCTTTATAGAACTTAACCTATGAGCAATCATTATAACTGTTTTATCCTTCATAAGGTTGGAGAAAGCTCGTTGAATTTCATATTCATTTTCAGGATCCGCAGCTGCCGAAGCCTCATCGAGAATAACTATGTTTGCATTTTTCAATATTGCTCTTGCAATGGCAATCCTTTGAATTTCCCCTCCCGAAAGGTGTACTCCTTTACTTCCAATTACAGTATTCTCTCTACTTTTAAATTTATTGATTATATCGTTACAGTTTGCTTTTTCCATGGCATCCATAACTTCTTCATAACTTGCATTTTCTTTTCCCATTTTTACATTTTCAAATATACTGACTTTAAATAATTTAGTATTTTGAAATACAAAAGCTATATTTTCTGACAGAGCTTTTTCTGAATAAGTTGAAATATCATTTCCCCCTATTAAAACGCTGCCTTCGTTCACTTTATAAAATCCTGAAATCAATTTTGCAATTGTGGACTTACCGCTTCCCGACTTCCCTACAAGAGCATAGGTCTGTTTCTCTTTAAGTTTAAAGCTGATATTTTCCAAAATATAGTCTTCTGAATATTTAAATGATACATTTTTAAATTCTATATTGAAATTACTGAAATCCTCTAAAGTTCCATATCTAACCTTGTCCTTTGACATCTCAGTAAATAAATTTTCAAGCTTTTCCACCGCTTGAACTCCTAAGAATCCATTCATTCCCACGTACATAACCTTTGTAAAAGTAAGATTCAATATTCCGGAAACCACTGCACAATAAACAATCTTACATAAAATAAGCCTTGGATCTTCCCCTCTATTTATGAAGATAACCGAAAAAGGAACTGTAAAAGCTACGAAAATATTCAATAAAATCTGAAATAACACATAGGGAGTTCTAGTACTTAAAGAATAATTTAAAACGTATTTTGAATAATCTACAATAGCCTTATAAAACGCTTTAAAAGATTGTACTGTACCCTTGAAAATTTTAACAACTTGCATGCCTCTTACATACTCTATAGATTCACTATTTAACCTTTCCAAGGATTCAGTATACAACCTCATAAATTCCTTATTACCCATCATAGCTTTAATAGTTATACCCGATACTAAAATTACAAGAAGCATTAATATTCCCAGTCTTATATCTATATAAAAAGTCATAGCTACTAAAAGTAAAGGGGTTACTATTACAGAAGCATTGTCGGGAATTAAATGAGCGACAATACTGTGAGTTTCCACTGCATTATCATCTATAATTCTCTTTATCTTCCCAGAAGAATTTTCATCAAAAAATGAAAAAGAAGCTTTCAATAAATTCTTGGCCCCTTCTTTCCTAAGATTTGTCTCTAAACGAAAGCCTAATAAATGTGACATCATAACTGCTAAAATATAGATGAATCCATAAGCTATCATCAAACCCACTATTATAATTGCATAGGTTTTACTTTTCACAGCATTGCCTCTTATTATAAATTCATTTAAAAATTTCCAAAAAAACCAGTAGGGCATAACTGCGGTTATAGAAGCAAGAACCGATAAAAAAATAGATATGTAAGCGTAATGATTCTTCTCCGGAGTATATTTTAAAAGTCTTTTATATGTATTCATAATACCTCCTATTAAATTATTATTGATAATTATTATCATTTATTTTTTTAAAAAATATCAAGTTCATTGACATGATAATTGTCCATAGAACTTGATTGATTGATAATTATTATCATAATCATTGTACCACATTAATATTAAATTTCAAGTTTTAGTTTTCTTCTGCTATTTTCAAATAATTTCCAAATTTACCTTAAAATTCTATAACTTCCCATTATAATAATCCTTGATTTAATAATTTTTTTATAATGATAGATTGTAAAATTAAATGCAACACCTAAAATAGAAAACTATGAAATTAATTCAGCACAAGATATTAAAGAGGCTTTAAAAGATTTCTTGTCAGGAACAATAGAAGGATTATTAAAAGCAGAATTAGATGAGCATTTGGACTATGATTATGGAGAAACACCACTGTCATTAAATACTAGAAATGGTTCCAGTTCTAAAAAAGTGAAATCAACATACGGAGAACTTGATGTTGATATTCCTAGAGATAGAGAATCTACCTTTGAACCTATAGTATTAAAGAAATATCAAAAAGACATTTCTAATATAGAAAATCAAATAATATCCATATATGCAAAAGAAATGACCACAAGAGATATATCAAGTCACATAAAACAAATATACGGATTTGGAATATCTGAAAGCATGGTAAGTCAAATAACCAATAAGATATTACCAACAATAAAAGAGTGGCAAAATAGACCTTTGGAAAGAATATATCCTTTCGTATCTTTAGACGCTATACACTACAACGTAAGAGAAAATGGAGTAATCGTCAAGAAGGCTGTATATATTGTCTTAGGCTATAATTTAAACGGACTTAAAGAAGTGTTCGGCATGGAATAGGTGAAAATGAATCAGCAAAATATTCGCTCTGGAAAAAGTCCAACTTTTTGGGGTCACCTTAATAGCAGGTGGTTTTATGTTTCGTACGCTACGCGTACTCAACTGTCTAAAGACAAAAACAAAAATTCAATAATTGGGAAATATTTCCCAATTATTGAATTAAAATCACCTAAGAGAAAAACTGTTAATTGACAGTTTTAATTAACTATGTCAGAATATAGCTAGAAATTCGAATTTCAGAAATTTAATAGACTAAAATATTTTTTGATAATAATATTAAGAAATATTATATTGTTTATCTTAATCTAGAAACCGAAACACAAAACTATTTACACTCCCTTATAAGATTACTCCATCTTTAAATATTGTTATACTTTTAAAACCATTTTTTTCATTGTTTGTTAATTCACCTGAAGCTACTTTTACAATATAGTCTAAAAAGGATTCTGTTAATGTTTCAAAATCTATACCATTAAGTAATTGTCCTGCATCAAAATCTATCCAATGTGGTTTTTTCTCAGCTAGTTCACTATTAGAAGACAATTTTATAGTTGGAACTATATTTCCAAAAGGATTACCCCTTCCTGTTGTAAAAACAATTAAATTAACACCTGAAGCAACTAGGTTAGTGGTGGATACTTGATCATTACCAGAACCATTTAATAAAAAGAAACCGGCCTTGTCTATTTGTTCCCCATAGTTTAAAACCCCTACTATTTCAGAACTTCCACCTTTTTGAATACATCCTAAAGATTTATCTTCTAAAGTTGTAATACCCCCTTTTTTGTTACCTGGTGAAGGGTTCTCATATATTTCTTGATTATATTTTTTAAAATAATTTTTATAACCATTAATTAAATCTACAATTTTACCAAAAACCTCTTTATCTTTAGCTCTGGCCATTAATAAATGTTCTGCTCCAAACATCTCTGGAACCTCACTAATAACTGTACTTCCTCCATAAGAAACAATTTCATCATTTACCTTACCTGAAAGAACATTTGCAGTTATTCCTGAAAATGCATCAGAGCCACCACATTTAAATCCTATTTTCAACTTATCTATTCCAACTTCTTTTCTTTCAAATTTAGCTGCATAATCAACTAATTCCCCTAATAAATTCATAGCTTCTAAATATTCATCTTTAACATTTTGTATAGTTAAAAACTTAATTCTATCTTTATTATATTCTCCAAGAAAAGGTTTGAAAATTTCTAAATAGTTATTCTCACAACCAAGACTTAAAACCAAAACACCTCCGGCGTTAGGATTTTTAATTATACCGGAAAGTATTTTTTGAGTTATTTCTAAATCGTCACCTAATTGACTACAACCCATATCATGAGTTATGGCAACTATATCATCTACCTTATTACCGTACTTTTCTTTAGCCAATTTAGTTAAATTTTTTGCTGTTTGATTAATACAGCCAACTGTAGGTACTATCCAAATTTCATTTCGTGTACCAACATTACCATCTTCTCTTATATAGCCATTAAACGTTGGTGTTTTTTCCTTCTTATAATTAAAATTAATGGTTTCTTTATTGTATTTATAGTCTATAATATCCTCAAGATTGGTTTTTACATTATCGGTATGAACATGGTCGCCTATATTAATATTATCAATAGCCTTTCCAATAATTTCACCGTATTTAATTATATTTTCTCCGATATTAATATTCTTAATTGCAATTTTATGACCAACTGGAATTTCAGAATTAATTTCAATTTCAGTATCTTTAAAAATAATTTTGTCTTCTCTTTTTAAATTCTTTATTGCAACAACAACATTATCATTTTCATTAATTTGTAAAATTTTATTATTCATTCCTCACCTATTTAATATTTTCTATAGTTTTAATTATTCCTTTTTCTTCAATACTGTTTAAATAATATAATACTTCTTCAAATAGACCATTTATTTCTAACAAATTAATTCCCCAAATATCTTTATTTTCTAATATCTTTTCTAATATAATATTAATGTTTTCTTCTTTCCATACATTTTCAAAAAATTTTAGAATATTAGTATCATCTTTTATCTCGTATTCTGAATTATTTAAATCCTTTCCAAAAAAGTTATTATCTTTCTCTTCTATTTTATAAAATCGAATTAATGATGCTAGGGAGAATGTTAATCCTCGAGGAATTTTATTAAATTTATTATAATAATCCAATAAACTACTTAAACATCTTTCCTTATATTTAGCTACGGAGTTTAAAGAAATATCCAATAAGCTGTGGTCAATAAAAGGATTTTTAAATCTATCCTTTACTGAACTAGAGAAACTTATTAATTCATCTTCGTCCATATCAATAGTAGGTATTACTTCTTTTTTTATTACTAAATCATAAAAGTCATTAAAAGCACTATCTTCCATCATATCTCTAACTATCTTAAACCCAGAAAGATAAGCCGCTAAAGCCATAGAAGTATGGGCTCCATTTAAAATTCTAACCTTCCTAATCTTATATGGCTTAACATTATCTGTCCAAATAATATTTGCCTTTGTCTTATGAACTGGAAACTTAATCGCATCTTCCTTTGTACCTTCTATAACCCAAAGGTTGAAAATTTCACTAGTTACCAGAATTTCGTCCTTGTAACCCAATTTTTCTTCTATTTCTTTTATATTATTTTTAGGATATCCTGTCACAATTCTATCAACTAACGTATTTAGAAACTTATTGTTTTCTTCTACCCATTTCCTGAATTTATCTGGTAATTTCCAATCTTCAATATGTTTTAAAACTATTCTTTTTAATTCTCTACCATTATTATCAATTAATTCCACTGGAATAAATAATAACCCCTTAGATTCATCGCCATTAAAATGTAAATATCTTGTATATAATAATTTTGTTATTTTAGCTGGAAAAGATTTTGGATAATTCTCTTTAAAATCAACTTCTTCATATGCAATTCCAGCTTCTGTTGTATTTGAAATAATAATTGATAACTCTTCACTTTTTATAACTTCTTCATATCTTTTAAAATCTTCGGCCTTATATGGATTTACCATATCAGAAATACTAGTTACGATTTTAGATTCTTCTTTAGGTTTTCCATTATCTAAACCTCTCATAACCAAAGTATAGTTAAAGTTCTGTTTTTTAAACCTATCTAAATTTCCTCTTTCAGTAGCCTTAGCTACTACTAGAGATGATTTTAAACTTTCATCATCATTACTTAAATCAATAATCCAATCGACAAATCCTCTTAGAAAGTTTCCTTGTCCAAATTGAAGAATTTTTTTAGGATATTTAGAATTATCTTTTATTATTTTGTCTTTTATTTCCATATTATCTCCTAAATTGATTTAATTAAATAAATCATTATTATAAAATCTACTACATTTATTTAATTTTTATATATTTTTTTGCATTATAAAAGCTTATATTTTTAACTATTTCTCCTAAAAATTCCTTATTCCAAGGATATTCTCCTAATTCTACATATTCACCTAAAATATTACAAAGTATTCTTCTGAAATAGTCATGTCTTGGATAAGATAAAAATGATCTTGAATCTGTTAACATTCCAATAAAATTAGATAAAATTCCACTAGCTGCTAAATCTTTTATTTGCTTAGTCATTCCATCTTTATGGTCTAAAAACCACCAAGCAGTTCCAAATTGAATTTTGGATATTCCATATTCTTCTCCTTGAAAACATCCGGCAATTGTTGATAATACATAATTATCTTTCGGATTTAATGAAAATAAAATTGTTCTAGGTAATTCATCTGTTAAGTCCATTGCACTAAGTAATTGACCTAGCTCTTTAGCATATTTATAATCATTAACAGAGTCGTAGCCAGTATCAGGTCCTAATTTATTGAACATTCTTTCGTTATTATTTCTTAAGGCACCAATGTGTAGTTCCATAACCCAGTCATATTTTTTATATTCTTTTGCTAAGAAAATCATAAGTTCAGTTTTGTATTTATCTTCTTCATCCTTACTTATTTTCCCGCCATTTAAGCCTTTAGCAATTATATTTTCTAACTCCTCTTCTGAAGCTCTTCTATAAGGAATATAATTAAAGGCATGATCACAAGCTGCACATCCATTATCATTAAAATAAGCTATTCTTTTAGCTAATGCTGTTTTTAAATCTTTAAAACTCTCAATTTCAATGCCAGAAATATTAGACAATTCTCCTATATATTCTTTATAATCACCAGTTTCTATGTTTAAGGCTTTATCTGGTCTCATAGCTGGTAAAACTTTTGTCTTAAATTTCCCCTCTTCCTTAATTTTTTTATGATATTTTAAATCATCAATAGGGTCATTTGTCGTACAAACTGCATATACATTAGATTTTTCAATTAATTTTCTTGCTTTAAATTCATCAGTTTCCAATAATTGATTGACTTTTTCCCAAATTTCTTGACAGGTATTTTCATTAAGTTCAGTATCAATTCCAAAAAAGGTTTTTAATTCTAAGTGTGTCCAATGATATAAAGGATTTCCTATTAATAACGGAACAACCTTAGACCATTCTTTAAACTTTTCAAAATCTGAAGCTTTTCCTGTAATTTTTTCTTCAGATATACCATGAGCACGCATGACTCTCCATTTATAATGGTCTCCCCCTAACCATGCATCAGTAATATTTCGAAATTGTTTATTCTCCCATATTTCCTTAGCTTCTAGATGACAATGAAAATCAAATATTGGCATGTCCTTTGCAAATTCTTCATATAAATATTTACCATACTTGTTATGTAACATAAAGTCATTATTAATTACTTTCATTTTAACTCCTTTCAATTTGTAAGCGATTACATTATTTGTTAAAAAAAAACATTAAGATGTTTCTTTTTCTATAAATTCTGGAATTACATAGTTGTTGTTTTTTACTATCTCTCCTTCCATTTTTTTTACTAATAAATCTATTGCAATATTGCAATGTTCTTCTATTTTATGATCAATAGTTGATAAAGCTTTATAGGTATAATTTGTTAAATCAATATTATCAAAGCCTATAACTGCTAATTTATTAGGAATTTCAATACTATACTTTTGGGCCACTTTTAAAAATTTTATTGCTGAAGTATCTTTTTCAAATTGAATACTATCAACTTCAGGATTATTTTTAAGAAAATCTATTATTTTCTCATATTCTTTCAAATCCTCTTTAATTTCTAAAAGTAAATGTTCACTATCTAAATTTGGATAATATTTTTCAATTGCTTCTATAAATCCTTCTTTTTTAGAAATACTAGCCCTTGTAATATATTTTTGTTTATCCTGTATATATATAGGATTTTTATAACCCTTATTTTTCAGGTACTCTATTGATTGATTCAATCCATTCTTTTCATCACAAATAACAAAGGTAGAATTCTTTCCTATAATATTATTTATTAGCACAATAGATATATTTTTATTTAATTCTTCAAATCTTTCCTCTAAAACTTTGTCACCATAAGAAGCCCCAAGCAATATTATTCCATCTACACCTTTTTGATTAAGTAACTCAAAATATTTAAGCTTTTGTTCAGGCTCTTCTGATGTATTACATAAAATTGAATTATATCCCTTTGATACTAAATTCTGTTCCAATAAAAATGCAGAATTAGCATGGAAGGGATTCCTTATATCGGGAACCATAATTCCTATGGTATTTGTCTTATTTGTTGCAAGACCCCTTGCAATATGACTTGGTCTATAACCATATTTATTAATTATTTTTTGTACTTTTATTCTCGTTTCTTCTTTTACAGCCTCTGGATTATTTAATACCCTTGAAACTGTAGCTGTTGAAACATTTGCTTTTTTAGCTATATCGTATATATTCATAACACCCTCAATGATAGCGCTTCCATCTATTTGATTTAAGAATAACAAATTTCACCAATAAAGTCAATTATTATACTAGAATTAAATATAGTACTTAGACTTTTGATCATATTTATATTAAATAATTACAAAGAAAAACTTTCCTTTAAAATCCAAATTTTTGTTTTAAAGGAAAGCTTTCTATCTTTAAGTATTAAATTCTTCTTTAACCTCTTCTTTGTTTTTTTTCTTAAAGGAAAATACTTCTGATTGCAACGCTATTGATAATAGAATTACCCCTCCCATTGCTACTCTTTGCCAAGCAGAATCCAATTTTCCAGAGTAATTAAATATTGTATTTATTATTGTAATAATCATTGCTCCGAAAAATGCTCCACTAAATTTTCCTTCTCCTCCTGAAAGTTTAATTCCCCCAAGAGCACACATCGCTATTGCAGTTGTTTCCCAAGCATCACCAGCATTTGGTTGAGCAGTACCTAATTTAGAAGCTGATAATATACCTGAAAGGGCTGCAATTACACCACATGCAACAAATGCTAATATTTTGGTTCTATCTACTGGTAATCCCATCATTCTAGCTGCTTCTTCATTTCCTCCAACAGCATACAGAGATGTTCCAAATTTTGTATTATGTGATATATGCATACAAATTAAAGTAAGTACTACAAATATTACTACTAAAATTGGTATATTTGTATTATTTAAAAAAGGAATTCTATATCCTCCTATTGCTCTTAATATAGGATCTTTTATAGAAACAGGACTTTTATTTGTTATTAGTAAAACCAATCCTCTAACTCCCATTAACATTGCTAATGTAGCAATCCAAGAAGAAATACGCAATTTAGTAACCATTAAACCATTTAATAATCCTGTAATAGCTCCACACATTAAACCTAATACTATTCCTAGTATTGGATTAGTCTGTCCAAAAATCCCCATTATAACTCCAGATAATGCCAAAACTGCTCCAACTGATAAATCTATCTGACCTATCATTATAACAAAAGCCATACCTAATGCTGCAATACCTGTATCACTGGCAGCTTTGTTAAATAATCTCATAATTGAAGGAAATGACATTAAATTCTTTTCAGAAAAAGCAATGCTAGCAAATATGAACAAAATCAAAAATGCAATTATAGAACTTTTAGAACCAAACCAATTCCATGTTTTCTTTAAAGTTTTCATTTATTTCACCTTCTTATTTCTTTCTATCTGATTGAATATAAACAGCTACAACAATAATAATCGCCTTAACTATTTGTGCATATTCATATGGAATATTATTCATATTTACTGCCATTGATATTATAGACATAATAAAAGCACCTATGACAGTACCAAATACACGACCTCGACCTCCAGACATTTTAGTTCCACCAATAACTACGGCAGCTATAGCATCTAGTTCAGCCAATAATCCTACATCGTTAGGATTGATGTTTCCAATTTTAGCTACTGAAAAAATTCCTGCTGCTGAAGCAAGAAATGCACTTGCCATATATACAAATATAATTACAGCCGTTACATTTATTCCTGCTAACCTAGCTGAGTTAACATTGTCCCCTACTGCCTGTATTCTTCTACCAAGAACTGTTTTGTTTAAAATAAAATATACTAAGGCAATACTTAAAATAATTGGAATTATTTGTATTGGTAATAAACCAGCAATTTTATAATTTCCTAACAGTTTGTATAGTTCACCCTGTGCTTGAGAAATATATACAGTTTTTGAACTAGTTGCAACTAGTGCAAGGCCTCTTACACCTATCATTAAACCTAATGTTACAACCATCGGTTGTACTTTTAATTTTCCAACCATAAATCCTGAAACAAGTCCACTAGCGGAAGATAGGATTATTGCCGCTAATAATCCTACAGCCAACATAATAATTGAAGCCTTACCTTCAAAATTTACAAATCTAGTTGATAAAGCAGCTGCTAATGCCATTACCGCACCTACAGATATATCAATTCCACCTGTTGAAATTACCATGGTCATACCCATTGCCGTTAAAATAACAGGACAAATTTGTGTAAGCATTAGGCTAAATGTATTTAATGCAAAGAAGTTAGGTGTGATTATTGCATTAACAATTAGCATAATAACCAATAATATAAAAGCACTATATTTTTTTAGGAATTCCTTTGAATTCATTTGACTTTTATTGTTAATCAATTTATTGTCCCCCTTCTTTACTACTTACTTTTCCTGCAGAAGCAATAGTACTCATAATTAAATCTGAATTTATATCATCCTCTATTAAATCTGCTAATTCTTTTCCTTCTCTCATAACATAAACCCTATCGCAATTACGTTCTAATTCTTCAACTTCTGATGAAATCATCAATATACTAATTCCATTAGAAGAGAGTTCTTGAATTAGGTCTTCAATTTCTGATTTTGCACCTACATCAATTCCCCTTGTTGGTTCATCCATTATAATCAAATCAGGATTCATACACATCCATCTGGCTAGTAGTACTTTCTGTTGATTTCCACCTGATAAATTACCAATTAATTGGTTCATTGTAGGTGTTTTAATTCGGAGTTTGTCAATATAGTATTGAGTTAGCTCCTCTTCTTTTTTATTGGAAATAATTCCATGTTTACTAATTTGTGGAAGTAAAGCCACTGTCATATTTTCTTTAACAGTCATTTCTGGGAAAATACCTTCTACTTTTCTATCTTCTGTACAAAAACCCATACCTAGTTTTATAGCCATTTGTGGATTTCTTAATGAAACTTCTTTATCTAACCAGTAAATATTACCTTTATCCGGTCTTGCTTCACCAAATAGTACATTTGCTAGTTCCGTTCTTCCTGATCCTAATAATCCTGCTAATCCTAGAACTTCACCTTTTTTAATAGTTATCCCTATACCATTTAATTTAGTTTCATAGTGAATATCTTCCATTTTCACTAACTGGTCAGCATTTTCAAAGGAATATTTTCCTTTCTTTCTTTCTAAAGTTACTGCTTCTCTACCAATCATTAGGGAAACTAGTTTCATTTGATCTAAATCACTTATTTTGTAATCACCAACAAGCTCTCCATCCTTTAAAATTGTTACATGACCACAAATTTCAAATACTTCATCTAGTCTATGACTTATAAATATAATAGCTATCCCTTGAGATTTTAAACGTTTTATAACATCAAAGAGAACTCTAACCTCTTTAGTATCTAAAGAAGAAGTAGGTTCGTCCATAATAACCAGTTTCGCATTTGTAGAAACAGCCCTAGCAATTGCCACCATTTGTTGAATAGCAGTGCTATATTTTCTTAATGGAACATCTACGTCAATATGTAAACCCATATCAGATAAAAGTTCCTCAGCACCGGCTTTCATTTTTTTTCTATCTAAAGAACCATATTTATTCTTAATTTCCCTTCCTAAATAAATGTTTTCATAAACAGTTTGGAAAGGACTAAGGTTTAATTCTTGGTAAATTGTACTTATTCCTTCTTCTTGGGCCTCTAAAGTTGACTTTGGATTAATCGATTTCCCCTGAAATATTATATCTCCACTATCTTTTCCATATACGCCAGTTAACACCTTTATTAATGTTGATTTTCCAGCTCCATTTTCTCCCATTAAAGCATGAACTTCACCTTCAGCTACAGAAAAATCAACTTTTTTTAACGCTTTTACACCAGGAAAAGATTTTTCAATATTTTTCATTTCTAATATTATTTTTCTTTCCATATTAAACCTCCAGTTGGAAGAAACGACCTGCTTATGCAGGCCGTTTTATATATTTTTAGTATCCCAATGCTGGATCTGCATTGTTTATATCAAATAAAGTATCTTCAATTATTAGTTTTTCATCTACTTCTACATTATTTTTTAATTTGGCAATAGTTTCAAAAGTTATTGGTCCAAAATAAGGTGAACAAGAAGCAGTACATAACATCTCTCCTGATTTAACAGCTTCTAATGCAGCTGCTGCACCATCAATTCCACATACTAAAATATCTTCTCCTGGTTTATAACCAGCAGCTTTTATTGCAGTTAATGCACCTAGAGCCATATCGTCATTATGACAGAATACTACATCAACTTCATCACCTTGAGCTTGAAGAATATTTTCCATTACAGATTGTGCTTCAGCCATTAAGAAACCTGCAGGTTGTTCTACTATTACTTTTAATTCAGTATCTTTAATTGTATTTAAAAACCCTTCATTTCTTTCTGTTGCAGAAGTAGCTCCGGGAGTTCCTTGTAAAATAACTACATTTCCTTTACCTTCTGTAGATTCTATAACTTTTTTAGCAACTTGTTCTGCTTCCCAAATAAAGTCAGACATTATAGCTGTTGTATAATCAGTTCCAGCTTCACCATTTACTCCACGGTCTACTAATATAACGCCGATTCCCTCATCCATTGCCTCTTGTAAAACACTTTGTAAACCATCTTCTTCCTGAGGAGCAGCAATTATGTAGTCAACTCCTTGTGCAATCATGTCACCAATATCTGAAGCCTGTTTAGCTATATCTCCACCTGCATCAGCATAAACTAATGTTACATCGTTTTCCTTAGCAGTTTCTTGAATACTTTCTGTCTCAGCTATTCTCCATGCACTAGCATTATCACATTGTGAAAATCCTACAGTTAAACCTGCTAAAGCAGACATATCTAGTTCTCCATTTTCAGCTTGCTTTACTGGTGTTCCAGCATCTGTTCCCTCTGTTTTCTTTTCTTCCTTACTACTACATGCTGCTAAAGAAAAAACCAAAATTGCTGATAACATTAAAGCTAATACTTTTCTAAATTTTTTACTCATACGTTTTCCCCCTTAAAATTTTTATTTGCTTTTCACCTATATTATATAAATTATCAATCTTATAGACCATTAAAAAAACTATAAATATCTTTCACTTTTCTATCATCCATAAACTTAAAATAAAAAATTCAAAAAGAAATTAATTTTTCTTTTTGAATTTTGAAGGAGAACACCCATAATATCCTTTAAAAACTGTGCTAAAATACGAAGGATTAGAGTATCCACATTTTTCTCCTACTTCATAGGATTTTAAATTTGTATTCAACAAAAGATTTTTAGCATGTTCCATTCTAATATCAGATAGTATTTCTATAAATGTTTTTCCTAGTTCTTCTCTAAATAATAAACTTAAATATGAACTACTAACATAGATGTTTTTTGAAACATCCCCTATTGTAAAATCCTCCTTATAGTAATTATCATCAATATACTCTAAAGCTTTGTTCAATATATCTTTTTTTCTCCCTTGACCTGTTTTTTTAAACTCATTACCTATTTTAATACTTATATTTCTAAGGTTGTCCATCATAGTATCCCTTTTCCGTTCAGAAATCATTTTCTTTAATAAAATATCTGGATTTCCTATAATATCGTCAACTTTAACTCCTATTTCATCTGGTAGTTTAATAATTTCCCTATATAAATTATTAAAAATCATAACCCATTGTAAATACAAATTTATATTTCCCTTTCTTAATTTTTTATAAAACTCTTCTAACTCAGATAGAATTTCCTCCTCTTCTCCAGATCTTATTGCAGATTTAATTCTGGAACTATCGTAACTAAAAAAAGTAAAGTGTTCATTATTCCCATCCTTACTTAAAATTGGTGAAATATCCCAATAGTTTTCCTGTATAACCTTCCAATTATTTCTAGCTATGGAGTAAGATTGTTTAATCTTAAAAATACCTTTTCCAATACTTCCCTTAAATACTGTTCCTTTCATATTTTCTATTTGTTTATTTGTTATTTCAGTTTCTAAATTTTTTATTATATTAAGTATCTCTTCTTCAGAATCCCCATATACACATATTATCCGCTCACATAATTGTTCTTGAAGCACATATATCTGCTCAACTTCTCTTTGTAAGCTCTTTATTATAGAACCAAAATTTTTATCTAATTCCAATAATTCTAAATTTGTATATTCATTAATATAGGAAGCAAAGTTTTCTATTCCAACAATTATTATTGAAAAATATTTTTCCTCTAATTCTAAAGGGATTTGTTTCTTTCTTAATTCCTCATATGATAAATCTAAAACAAAAATATCGTTAATAATTTTATTAATTACCGACTTAAAAGAAGTTTCAGCAACATTTTGTAACCTATTTAACTCTTCTGCATGTTTTCTTTCTTCAGTAAATTGTTCTGCGATTTTTATCATTGTTGCATCTAGTTTTTTTAAATTAATAGGTTTTAATAAATAATCAACTACTCCAAATCTTAAAGCACTTCTTGCATATTCAAAATCATCATATCCACTAACAATTACCACTTTTATTAAAGGATATTTTTCATATATAATTTCCGATAATTCTATTCCTGTCATAAGGGGCATTCTAATATCAGTTATAACAACATCAATATTTTCTCTTTCTAATATTTCCAAAGCTTCCTTTCCATTACTAGCCTGTCCTTTAACTATATAACCTAACTTTTCCCAATTCATATACGTTGTTAAACCTATGCGTAATAATTCTTCATCTTCTACTATAAGTAAATTTAACATTTTTTCTCCTTTATTTTAGGTATTTCTATATATACTCGAGTCCCTTTATCTATTTCACTTTCATATTTTAATCCATATTGTTCCCCAAAGGTCATTTGTAATCTTCTTTGAACATTTATTATTCCGTAGGAGGAAGATGTAGTATCGATTCCATCTTTTAAGAACTTATTAATATTATCAAGCCTTTCTTTTGTCATTCCTACTCCATTATCTTCTACTATAAAAACCAATTTTTCACTATATTCTTTACCTGCTAGTCTTATGCTTCCTTTTTTATTAATATTGATTAAACCATGGTATAATGAGTTTTCAACTAAAGGTTGGAAGATTATTTTAACAATGGAGTAATCTAGTAAATCATCTGCTACATCTATTTCAAAGTTAATTTTGTCACCATATCTATACTTTTGAATTTTCATATACTCCACTACATGACTCAGTTCATCACTAACTGGTATAATTACCTTCCCCTTACTTAAACTCACTCTAAAAACAGTTGTTAATGCTTCTATCATGTCAGAAACAATGTCCAACCTATTTAGTCTAGCCATCCAATTAATTGAATCTAAAGTATTATATAAAAAATGTGGATTAATTTGACTTTGTAAAGCATTTAATTCCGCTGTTTCTAAAAGTATTTGTTGTTTCTTCTCCTTTTCTATTAATTCCTTTATCGTAAAAACCATATGATTAAAGGTATTAGTCAGTACTCCTATTTCATCTTCAGTTTCTACTTCTAGAGAAATATTGAAATTTCCCTTTTCAACTATTTTCATATTTTTAATAATTTTTTTAATAGGTTTTGTTATTTTATTA
>DUUN01000126.1 GCA_012841535.1 Gallicola sp.
AAGTTACATTCCTGAACTTAAACCTGAAAAGATATTAGGAGAGAAAAATTCATATAGAAGAGATAATGAAAAAGCTAAAAAAAGTATTGCATTAGCAAACTACAAATGTGAGTTAGATGGCAGTCATCAAACATTTTATACAAGCAATGGAAAACCATACATGGAAGCTCACCATCTTATTCCATTGAGCACACAAGATTATTTTGAATATAGTCTTGATGTTGATGCTAATATTGTTTGTTTGTGTCCAACTTGCCATAGAAAATTACATTATGGAAGTAGTATAAAAGATGACTTAAAAAATTATATGATTTAAGAATAAAGTATTTGAAAAAATTTGGGATAGATATCTCATTTGATGAACTTATAAAATTATATCAATAAATTTAGATGAGAAAATAGTAACATTTCAACCTATATGATTGTTTAAAATAAACTAACTAAACTTACATGGTAAATCGTTGTGATATAAAACAAAATTTAATAAATACTATATCACAAAATAGATTTCAATCATTATTGCGTAGCGCAAATCTAAAATGTCATCGAAGTGTTTATGCCGATGTAATTAATTAAGATATAAATCCCATTTAATCCTATTAATAATTTCTCATTGATAGTTTTAGTTGGTTTTTACTTCAATAATGTTATTCCATATAGGTATAACGCTTCCCTTATATAAGTAGCTTAAATAATTATTCTTTTGTTAAAGAACCTTATGTTGGAAGTAGAGGTGGTATAAAAATGTATATAAAGAAATTGAATTATCAAAATATTGGTCCGATAGCTTCGTTAAACTTGGATTTACCATTTAACACAGATAACAATCCAAAGCCAATGATTGTTGTTGGAGAAAATGGAAGTGGCAAGTCATTAATACTGTCCAGTATCATTGATGCTTTTTATGAAGTTGGAGGAAAAGTATTTAGTAATGTTTTAGTGAGCAATGGTCTAGGACATTTTTATTATAAATTATCAAGTAGTAATGAGATAAAAATAGGGACAAATTATACATCTTCATATGTTTTAATAGAAGAAAATGGCAAATCCATTGAATATTTAGCAAAAAAAGGCAAAAAAAATTTTTTGGAATGGAAAAATCAAACAGGAGTTACACCTAAAAATGTAAGTTGGACAAACGAAGTTGAAGATCAAAAATATATTACAGAGGATGAATCATCTTGTAAGAAATTATTTGAAGATAATATTTGTTGTTTCTTTCCACCAAATAGATATTCAAAACCCTTCTGGTTATCAGAAAATTACTATAAAACTACTGAAATAACTGATTTATCACTTAAACAGAAGTTTAATCAATACTTGTATAATCCAATAACAGTTGAGAACTCATATGTTGATAATATATCGTGGCTTTTGGATGTTATATGTGATTCAAGAATTGATGTAGATGTTAGAACTAATTTTGACTCAAATACTAAAACTGTTAAAGATTCTTTCTCTATACCAGGTTATGTAAATCAGAATCATGTTATATTATTAAAAATCGCACGATCAAATATTGAATTAATTTTATCAAAGATTTTGAAGATGGAAAAAGTCTTCTTGCGTGCAAATTATAGGGGGAAGGGATTAGAAAGGGTTTATTTAGTTGATAATAATGAAAATTTGATAATTCCTTCACTTGCTTCACTTTCCTCTGGACAAATGGCACTATTCAATATGTTCTTAAACATTATACGATATGCTGACAATAATGATTTGAATAAAAGTATCAAGCTACCAGATATTAAAGGAATAGTTGTAATTGATGAAATAGAATTACACCTTCATACTGACTTACAGTATAGGGTAGTACCGGAATTGATTAGACTATTCCCTAAAATTCAATT
>DUUN01000569.1 GCA_012841535.1 Gallicola sp.
AAGAATAAGGAAGTCGGTAGTCACACAAGTAGAATTAGTAAGATTATTGAAAAAAGGATTATATCTTATAAAAAGAGGTCCAGAGTATATGTTTAGTACTGCATAGAGGTAAAAAAAGTTAATAGCGCGTTGTGATAATATTGGGGAAAGGGGGAAGACTGCCTTTTCGTAAAATAAATTATGGGAAAATGCATTAAATTCGATATTGCTATTGATTGAAGGTAAAAAAGATAGTAAAATACGAGTAAAGGCTAAATCCCACGTTAGTTGCTGGTCTTTGGGATTGGTTTAGCGATGGTAAAATGAATGGATGGATAAAGCTATGGTGAGTTTGAAAATAGTATACGATACAAATTTAGTGGAGCATCACAGTTCACTACAGAAGGATGAAATTTTATATATAAACAAAGCTGGTGCTTTCAAAGATGAAATTTTAGTTGCTTGTATGCTTGATGAATCGGTCACTTTAATATTAAAGAACTATTTATTGGTTAAAAATGAAAGTATCACTAAGAATCCGATTAAAATTATTGCATCGATTGTAGTTATGTTAATTATTACAGGAAGCACTGTCTCAATTTATGATTTTGATTGTTGGGATTATAAAACAGAAATTATAATAAAAGTTATGAATACAAACCCTTCTGTAAAAATAAAAGTTTCTGAACATGAAGAGCACGGTAAGTCTACATTTGACGTAGAAGGAAATGGATGCGAGGTTGTTTCAAAAAAAACTAAAACAGAGGTCAATAAAGAATATATAAATATTCGATTTCAAGAATACTTCAGATTCAACCTTATTAAAACATTATTTTTATCTGCAATATTCATTACAATTTTTATCATTGGAATAATAGCAGAAAAAATAACAACAATCCTCTTTTCTGCTTTTTTAGTAGCGTTATTTGTACTATTATATTTTTATTCTAAAAAACAATTGAACAGAATGAAAAAATGTTATTTAGAGATGTAGCTAGAGGTATGCAACTGGAAAACGAATATTGAAAAACAGATTAAATTTTATCTCACCAACAAATTAAACCTTACTAGCAAAGAGTCCGACTTTCGGGCCGGGCTCAATACTGTGAAATAGGCAGTCGTATATAGACTACTTGAAAGTAGAGATACTCCTACAAAATAACAGGGATTTAGCCTCTGCTCTCGAAAAAGGAGGGATTTAGCCTCTGCTCGCGAAAAAGCCCATAGTTATGCGGCTTTGATTTAAAATTAGAGGTGTTGCGAATTCGCACTGAATTCTGTTAAAATAAACAGAATTTGAAAATAGGGGAAAGATAAATTGAGAAAGAACTACTTAGCAAAACTAGTAAAATACATGAAGAATGTCTTTGGTATTGAAATAGGCTTAAATAACCTCACTGATGGAAAAAAGAATCCTACATTCAAAACCAGAGGTTTAGCCTCTGTTCTTGTGATATTTAAAAGAAACAACTATCTATTTAATAATTAAATCAAAACGGGCAATCAATGATTTTTCAAAACCCTTGATTTTAAAGCGAAGGGGAACGATCTAACCTACGGAATGCATGGATAGAGTAATTATAACTATATTTTGGATAAATATGGAGACATCCATTCTGTACAAAAGAGACAGGTTATTTGTATAGAATGGATGT
>DUUN01000556.1 GCA_012841535.1 Gallicola sp.
TGTATTATATTTAATTAATATTATTTTAATCCATTTACCTTGTTGGTAAGTGGATTTTTTATTTTAAGAAATTAATATAAAAAATTTATTTCAACAAGCTCAACATGTTTTGTATAAATTATTTCTAAATAAGTAAGGATTTGTTTAAATTTAGGAGGAAAAATGGATACAAAAAAAAGTACTATAGGAAAAGTTAATGTTAAGATGTTGGCAGAAGCTGGAATAATGATAGCTTTATCAATTGTTTTAAATTCTATTACCTTATATAGAATGCCTCAAGGTGGTTCAATTACACCGGGAGGTTATGTGCCGATACTATTATTTGCATTGAAATGGGGACCGGCTAAGGGTATAACTGCCGGAATAATCTATGGTTTAATAGACAGTTTATTAGGTGGTGGTATAATTCATCCGATACAGTTTATATTGGATTATCCTTTAGCCTATGGAATGTTAGGTTTAACTGGTTTTGGCTATAATATAAATTTTAAAACAGCAAAAGGTAAAATTAAATTAACAGCTTCAGTTTTATTTGCAACAATTATGAGATTAATAATGGCAATTTTATCTGGTGTAATCTTTTTTAAAAAATACTTACCAACAGATATTCCATATGTACTAGGATCATTTATTTATAATATATCCTATGTACTTCCTAATACAATTATATGTATAATATTAATATTCATATTATATCCAAGATTGGCAAAAATTAATAAATAAGGTGGAAAGATGATAGGTTTAATTGTATCTGGTGGCGATAGGGTAAATGATAATTTACTTAAAAATTACTCTTCTAAGGCAGATTTTATAATAGCTGTTGACAAAGGGGCAGAATCCTTAATTGCAAATAATATAAAAATAGATTTATTAGTAGGAGATTTTGATTCAATTAGTGAAAAGTCTTTAAATATTTTAAAAGAGAGGAAAACTTCTATTAAAAAATTAGAAATAGAAAAAGATGAATCCGATACAGAAGCGGCATTAAACTATTTAATTAAAAATAATTACTCTAAAATTTTTATGTTAAATTGTACAGGAAGTAGACTAGATCATACTATATCCAATATTTTTTTGTTAAAAAAATTATTAGATGATAATATTGAAGCTTATTTATTAGATAATAATAACAGGGTAAGAATGATAAATTCAAAAGCAAGAATCAAAAAAGAATATGAAAATATTTCAATAATCCCTTTAACTGTAGATGGAATAAATATTAGCTTAGAAGGATTTTATTATAAATTATCTAATGAAGAAATCGAATATGGAAGTAGTAGGTGTATAAGTAATTTTCTAATAAATGACTTTGGAAATGTAATTATAAATTCGGGTTTAGCCCTAATAATAGAATCTAACGATTAAAAAAATACCTCGAAAGAGGTATTTTTTATATCTAAATATATTATAATTATTGAGGTCTAACAACTTTACCAGATCTTAAACATCTAGTACACACATTAATTCTTTTTGTTTTTCCGTCAACAACTGCTTTTACTTTTCTAATATTTGGAGCCCAACTTCTATTATTCTTTTTATGTGAGAAAGTAATGTCGTGTCCAAATACTCTGGATTTTCCACAGATTTCACATTTTTTTGACATAGTTACACCTCCTGTCAATAATATCAATATTCTTGTTTAGAACAGTAATATTATAGCAAACAAAGTTTTTTTATGCAACAAATAGTTAATTTATATGGTACTTTGGGTAAATTATATTTACATTATTAGTATTTTACATTAAAATGAATGTATATGTATAAAATTAAGGAGGCAATATGACAGCTCATATAATAAATGAATTGGGAGTAATACAAATTAGTGATAATGTTATCTCTATGGCTATAAGTGATGTTACAATGCAATCATATGGTGATGTAGGACTAGTAAGTGCAAGTGCTACTGATAGCTTATTGACTTTATTAGGAAAAGATAATATAACTAAAGGCGTTGTATTAAATATAAAAAACAATAAAATAACTATAGATGTACATGTAATATTAGAATATGGAGTTAAAATTTCAGTTGTCACTGAAAATTTAATTGATGCAATTAAATTTCATGTAGAAGAATATACTGGTATAGCAGTTGAGAAAGTAAATATAATAGTAAGAGATATTAGACTCCAAAATCAGGAGGAAATATAATGAATATAACAGATGGTAAGTTGTTTACAAATATGCTTAGGGCAGCTTATCTCAACTTAGAGAAGAATAAAGAAGAAGTAAATAGATTAAATGTTTTTCCTGTTCCAGATGGAGATACAGGAACGAATATGTCGTTAACTTTAAAATCGGCAGTTAAAAATATGGAAACGGAAAATAGTGAAGATATTTCAAAAATTGCCAAAGCCTTTAGTACAGGTTCCTTAATGGGTGCAAGAGGAAACTCTGGAGTTATAACTTCCCAAATTCTAAGGGGTTTTTCCCAAGGAATTGACGATGCAAAAATTATTGATGTTGAAACTTTAAAAAATGGTTTAGTACAAGCTTATAAAATTGCTTATAAGGCAGTTATGAAACCTACTGAAGGAACAATACTAACAGTAATAAGAGGTATAGGTGAGTTTGCCGAGGCCAATTATAAGAATTATGTAGATGTTAAAGTATTTTTTGAAGACATTATTGCTGAAGGTAAAAAAGTACTAGAATCAACTCCGGAAATGTTACCTGTTTTAAAACAAGCTGGTGTAGTAGATGCTGGAGGTATGGGACTTATTGTCATATTAGATGGAATATTAAACTATGAAAATATTGAGTCCAGTGAATCAATTTCTGTAGAAACTGCAAAAATTAACTCTTCTAGTTTTCCTATAGCGCAAGATACAGGTGATGATATTAAATATGGATATTGTACTGAGTTTATGATTGAAACTGACTATGGTGACTATTTAAAATTCAGAAATGATATTTCTAAATTCGGTGATAGTATTTTAGTAGTTAAGGGTGACGGTTTAATTAAAACGCATATCCATACTAATAACCCTGGAGTAGTTTTAGAAAAAGCCTTACAGTTAGGCCAATTAAAAGATATAAAAATAGATAATATGAGAATTCAACATAATCATATTATTGCAGGAAAAGAAGCAGATGAATATTTTGATCCTGCTATGGACCCAAATAAAAAAATGAAATACGGCTTTATATCTGTTTCTAGCGGAGAAGGATTTTCAAAATTATTCAAAGAATTAGGGGTAAATAAAATCATTTCCGGTGGGCAAACAATGAATCCATCTACAGAGACTATATTAGAGGCTGTAGACGAAATTAATGCAGATAATATATTTGTTTTTCCAAATAATGGAAATATTATTCTTGCAGCAGAACAAGCAAAGTCATTATCTGAAAAGAATATTATAGTTATAAAGTCTAAAACTATACCACAGGGAATTACTTCCCTATTGTCATTTGATGAAGAATTAAATCCAGAGGAAAATGAAAAGGAAATGAGTGAGGTTTTAAGTACCGTAAAAACAGCTCAATTGACTTTTTCTATTAGAGATACAGAAATTAACGGATTAAAAATTAAAAAAGATGATATTATTGGATTAGAAGGTGGGGAAATACTTTCTACTGGAAAAAAACTTAATAAGGTAACCTTGGATTTATTAAGTAAGATTGTTGATGAAGACTCTAGTTTAATTACCGTTTATTATGGCGAAGATACAGAAGATAAGCATGTAAATGACTTAGAAAGAAAACTTACTAGAATTTATGAAGATTTAGATATAGAATTTGTAAATGGTGGACAGCCATTATATTATTATATTATTTCAGTGGAGTAAGCCTTACGTATATGTAAGGCTTTTTATTTATTAATATGAATTTAAAAGAAATTAAAGGCATTGGCCCTAAAAAAGAAAAATTATTAAACAATTTAGGCATTTTTACTGTAGATGATTTAATTGAATATTTTCCTAGAAAATATGAGGATAGAAGTAAGGTAGTAAATATTAACGATGTAGCAAATGGAGAAATGGGATTGTTTTTTTTGAAA
>DUUN01000812.1 GCA_012841535.1 Gallicola sp.
AAGTTAATTTATTTCATTTTATTTTATTGATTTTCTATTCCTTTTAAAAGTAATGTTATCATAAAAATCATTCTTTCTCAATTTTATACTTCAACATTTTTATCTAAATTACTCAAATCTTCATTGACTTTCAATTCTCCAAGCAATGACTTAGTACTTATTCTATCCTTTACTATTCCCTTAATATCATTTTCAATTGGCAAATCTTCTCTTATTATATCACTAGACACAATGTCATTGACTTTTTCTATATTCCTCAAGTCATATTCTAAGTCATCAAAGAATTCATTTAATAATGTTATATCACTATTCATATATTCTTCATACATCTGTGATAAGACATCTTCATCATTAATATCCTTCTCTATCGAAATCAAACCTTTAATAAATCCCTCATAATCGTATTCCATCAGTTTTATTATTTCATCTTTCATACTTTTGTTATCACCAAGTAATATGTCTACTTTATTGACATCTATCCACTA
The DNA here is from genome assembly GCA_012841535.1 of Gallicola sp. Classification (GTDB taxonomy): domain Bacteria; phylum Bacillota; class Clostridia; order Tissierellales; family Peptoniphilaceae; genus Miniphocaeibacter. The sequence continues at coordinate 486 of DUUN01000812.1, forward strand.
TCTTTAATTTATCTAATAATATTCCTCTTTCCTTTATTACATCCATTCCTTTTATCTCTTGTCTAGTAACATATTCAGCAAATTCATTGTAATTATCTTTTTTTGATAAATCTGGGAAAGTCGTTTCTCCACTTTCTTTTATTATTGTTGGTGAATCCGACAAGGAATATCTATCTGAACCTAATATTGATGTGTAAGTCCTATTTTTATCTGAGTATTGAACCTTATCGAGAACTTGGGTACCTATTAAATCAAGGAGTTTCTCCAACTTGTCTATCTTTTCTATATCTGATTCTTCACTGTAAGATATAAAGACTTTAGCTGAACCTGCATGTAGCCCTTCACCAATAGAGCGTTTAACATCATCTAACCTACTTAATCTAGCTTTATTTGCATGGATGGGAATATTCTTTGTATCCACAAATAGTAATTGAACTAAGTTCTTACTAGGTTTATCCATGTGCTCTACATAATGGAATAAATCTTCTGGCGAACGTATTGGTTTTTCTTTATTCCCAATATTACCTTTTACATAGTCAAAAAAATCAAGGAGCGGACGAACTTCATCCACTCCCATTTTCATTTTCTCATATAGTTCTTCTTTGTTTTTACAACCCAATTGTTCATATAAATTACTCATCTCTCACACCTTCAAAATTCAGATTAAACAATTCAAAAACTTCTCTAATTTCTACTACTCTTTCATCATCAGGATGTTCTTTTATAAAATCCATTAATTCCTTGTGACTCTTAACTCCAAATATCTTTAGTAATTGGTTCATAGTACACTCACCTTTCTATACATTCCTGTCGTTCATTATCATTTCTTATTCTCTCATTAAATTTCTTATAATTACCTTTTATCTCAGCCAGTAAGGATACTTTCCCATCTCCAATATAATCATTCTCTGCTCTATTATCTTCTCTCTCATCTAAATCTCCATAGGTCATTGTCTTTGAATCACGGAAATCCGAATCAAATCTGTCTGCAACACCATCATTATCTAAATCTAAGTCCGATGTATCCTTTACCTTTTCCATGTCTTCTGGAGTGATATAGACAAGACTTTCAAAATCTAGATCCTCTAATTGATAGTTGATAAAATCATTTAATGATTGAACTCTTCTATGTAGACCAGTTGATTATTAACATATTGATTTATGCTAGAATTTAGCAAATCAGCTTCTACTCTTACACTGTAAAGCCCATCTTCTAAACTAGCACTCGCTAATGTAATATGCTCTAAATCTTCAAATATATCTTCCGAAACTTCTTCCCCATATTCACTGCTTAAAAAATCCTTGACTAATGACTTTGCTCTATTTATATGTGGTTCTTCTCTCTCAACTTCAATATTCTCAGTCGTATTTAACAATATTTCTAATTCTGCAAGACGTTGCTGTTTCACGTTTAAATCCTGCTCTGAAATAAAAGGTTTTTCTACTTCTACTTTAGCCAGTTCCAATTGGTTTCTCGTATTTTCTAGTTGTTCCTCCGTATCTTTCAGTTTACTTTCTAAGTTTTCCAATACATTATCCATTCTTGTAATGTTTCCATAGATATCCTTTCCTAACTCAACTCTATAACTTAAACTGCTTTTCATGGCTACTTGAAAAGAATTAGAAAAGCTATCGTAAGATAGTTCCAAATCAAATCCACGATATTTTCCTATTTGCTCCTTATTCCTATTTTGTTTTTCTTCGCAAGCTTTTAATAATGCTTTTCCAGCTTCTTCTTTATCTTCATAATAGGAATTTTTTAGAGTCATTCCGGAAAATATTCTCTTCCCGTCAATTCCCAGCTTAGTGTTTTCTTCTACTTGCCTTATATCCTCATTTAATCCATCAATATATTTTGACAATCTTTTTATTTCACTAGGAAAGCTCTTTACAATCTTATCTTCTAAACTGTATTTTTCACTTAAGTAGTTTGCTTTTAGCAGCTTCAATTTTGCAACCTGTACATCTAAATCCATTTTTTCTTTTATCAAGGGATTCCCCGTAGCTAAAGCTTTAATCTCTGCATAGGATAATGCTGATTCGTCTACATCTTCTGCACTTCTCATAGGAGTTTTTGAGGTCATAATCTGTCCAATAAATTTTTGCTTATTTTCTACAAGTTGCCATAAATAAGCGTCAAAAGTATTTTCAGTAACATATCGAAATATCTTTACTTCTTTGTTTTGATTACCCTGTCTAATAATACGTCCACTTCGCTGTTCTAAATCCGCTGGCCTCCAAGGACAATCTAAATCATGAAGAGCTATTAACTTATCTTGGCAATTGGTTCCTGTCCCCATTTTTTGTGTAGAACCTAGTAACACCCTCACGTCTCCCTTTCTAACTTTGGCAAAGAGTTCATCTTTTTGTTGTTCTGTCTTTGCATCATGGATAAAAGCTATTTCTCTTTCAGGAATTCCCCTATTAAGAAGTTTCTTTTTTACATCAGCATAAATATTAAATTCACTTGACTTTGGAGTAGACATATCACAAAATATCATTTGAGTTAATCTATCAGACTTGGTTTCCTCCCAAATATCAAAGGTTTTTTCTACACATTTACTTACTTTGCTTTCAGGATCATCGGGTAACATTTCATTCATAAGCCTTTGATCTAATGCTAACTTCCTTCCATCATTGGTTATCTTCAGCATATTATCTACACTTGGATTCACACTTCTGTTTCTAACTGATTCTGCTCGTTCAGCTAAAGAATTTACCATATCCTTTTGATATTCACTAGGCTTAACACTTATCGTTTCAAATATAGCTTCCGGCACCGGCAACTCTAACATATCTGCTGTCTGAATATCAGCAATTTCTTTAAAGGTATTCATTAACTCAGGTAGATTGTAAAACTTTGCAAATCTCGTCTTAGGTCTATAACCTCTTCCCTCTGGACTTAGTTCAATTGCTGTAACACTTTCTCCAAAAGTGCTAGCCCAAGAGTCAAAATGGTTTAATCCCATTTTCTCTAAGGTGTTAAACTGTAAATATCTCTGCATAGTATAAAGCTCTGTCATAGAATTTGAAATAGGCGTTCCTGTGGCAAAAATAACCCCTTTCCCATTAGTTATCTCATCTAAATATCTACATTTCATAAACATATCAGAAGATTTTTGTGCCTCACTTTGTCCAATACCCGCTACATTTCTCATCTTGGTATGAAGATATAAATTCTTATAGTTATGGGCTTCATCTACAAATAATCTATCCACTCCCAATTCTTCAAAAGTCACTACATCATCTTTTCTCGATTGGTCATTTAATCTTGAAAGTTTCACCTTTAAATTCTTCTTAGTCTTTTCCATCTGCTTTATAGAAAACTTGTCTCCACGATTTGTTTTTAATTCCTGAATTCCTTCTGTGATTTCCTGTACTTGCCTTTCCATTTCATGTCTCTGTCTTTCAATGCTCATTGGTATCTTTTCAAATTGACTATGTCCAATAATCACTGCATCAAATTCACCAGTTGCAATACGAGAACAAAATCTCTTTCTATTTTTAGGTTCAAAATCTTTCTTTGTCGCAACAAGAATATTTGCAGATGGGTATAACATCATAAACTCTGAACCAATTTGTTCAGTCAAATGATTGGGTGCAACCATAAGAGACTTATTACATAATCCTAATCTTTTCGCCTCCATTGCTGATGCTACCATTTCAAAAGTCTTTCCAGCACCTACACAATGAGCTAACAAAGTATTACCACCATATAAAGTATGAGCTATGGCGTTTTTTTGATGCTCTCTAAGTTCAATTAATGGATTCATTCCCGGAAAACTTAAGTGCTCTCCATTGTATTCCCTTGGGCGTATTGCATTGAATTTTTCATTATATATTTTTACCAGTCGATTACGCCTCTCAGGTTCCTTCCAGATCCACTCGTGAAAAGCTTCCTTTAACATCTCCTGTTTTTGTTGAGCCAACATGGTTTCCTTCTTATTTAATTCCTGCGAGTCCTTTCCGTCTGGAGTAGTTACTCTATCAAATACACGTACATCTTTTAAGTTTAAAGTGTCCTCTAATATTTTATAGGCATTTAACCTGGAAGTTCCATAGGTTGTATTTGCTTTTACATTGGATCTATCAACGCTCTTTCCTTCAATATTCCAACTGGAAGTATATTCAGAGAACCGAACATTTATATCCCATTTTGCATAGTTTGGAGTGTCCAGAGTTTCAAATATAAAATTTTCAATATCTTTAGGAGGTATCCAAGTAGCTCCAAGTCTTACAACTATCTCTCCTACTTCTAAGTCTCTTGGCTTAACTTTTTCAAGAGCTTCTATATTTTCTTTCATCATACTTATTTCGTCATTTATTTTTTCTATACTTTCTTTAAACTCATCTAGACCATTATAAGCATTCAACTCTTTCTCTAAGCTCTTTAATCTATCCTTAGCTGTTTGCAGCTTCTCTCTTATGTTCCCACTTAAATACTCATCTAAGTTATAATAAACATCTTCCTCTGGGTCTTTAAATATAATCCCATAGAGTTCTTTTATGGTTTCATCTTTGCTTTTTTTTGTAAGTTCTGCCATATAGTCCAAATCAACTTTTGCCTTTTCGTTAATAGACAGTAACAATGCTTCCTGTGAGGTCTCAACTTCTGTCACAACTACATTTTTTCGTATGGTCCTTTTAGAAAAAATATCTGCTTTCTTTAGAAAGTTCCTTTCAGAATCTAATATCTCCAGAGAAGATAACAAAGCAAAAGATGCATCGTCTTGAAAGAGCTTCTCATTTTTTCTCTCTGAAAGTCTTCCGTACTTTCCAACAAAAGAATCATAGGCTACATTAAACTTCTCTTGTCTTGCCTTAATTTCATCATCGCCATAGCCTTCCAACTGAGATTCAATGACGTCTCTTGTACAATTTCGAATGCCTACCATGCCCATCAATCTATGACTATCTTCATTGGATAAGCTCTGTTTTATCATTGTTGAATTTTCTCTATAATAAACTTCACCGTCTATCACTGTATAACTGAAATTTTTAGTCTCAAGATCTGCTGGAATAATATCTTCTTCCTCTATATTTTCTAATTGTTGAGTGGTTATTTCACCTTGAATATGTTGTATTGCTCTATTTAATTGAGTTTTTAAAGGCTCCTCTGTAGGACGACAAGTTGATTCTAGCCCAAAGGGTCCTGACTTCATTTCCATTTTTCCCAGTATCATCTGTGGATTATCCACGAAATAGGAATTCATTACTATTCCCTCATCATTTTCTCCAAGCTTAACCCACTCCGGCTCAATATCTATCGGTCTTTCTCTTTTTCGCAAAAATATTATGTCTGATGTAACCTCTGTTCCTGCATTTCCCTTAAATGTATCATTGGGTAGTCTTATAGCTCCCAAAAGTTCTGCCCTCTGTGCAATGTACTTCCTTACCTTTTCTCCTTCTTTATCCAATGTTCCCTTTGAAGTTATAAATGCTACTATGCCACCTGGACGAATCTTATCTAAAGATTTTGCAAAAAAATAGTCATGAATTAAGAAATTTTCTTTCTCGTACTTTTTATCAATTACTCCAAACTGCCCAAAGGGTACATTGCCTATGGCTACATCAAAAAAACTATCCGGTAAATTTGTCTCTTCAAATCCCTGGATAGCTATATTTGTATTTTGATAAAGTTGTTTTCCTATTCTACCACTGATATCGTCAAGCTCCACACCGTATGTTTTGGAGTCCCTCATACTATCCGGTATCATGCCTAAGAAATTGCCTACTCCACAGGAAGGCTCTAATATATTAACATTTTTAAATCCCATATTTTCTAAAACTTGATACATAGACTCTATTACAATTGGTGGTGTATAAAAGGAACTTAGGGTTGATTCTCTTGCACTATTAAATTCTTCTTCTGTAAGTAAGTTCTTAATCATAGTATAATCCGAAGACTCTATCTCAAATGCATTTGCCAATCCTCCCCATCCTATATATTTAGAAAGTATTTCTTGTTCTTCGATAGTAGCTAAACGTCCTTCAGATTCAATTTTCTTTAGTGTTTTAATAGCCTCGATATTTCTATTAATTTTTTCTCTATTAGTCCCTATTCCTAAGTCATAATCAGTAATTCTATAATTCTTTCTATCTTCTTCCTTTTCTTGTTCCTTCTCAATACTATTTCCTTCTGTCCATGAAATTGCTTCATCTAAGGTGTCAAATTCCTCTACAAAACCCTCTTTTCTGGAATAATCTAAACCAATCCACTTATTCCTATCAAAACTAATGTAAAGACCTGTTTCGTTTTTATACTCATCCTCTAAACGTCCATTAATAAGTTGTGAAGCTTGTAATTCATTTAGAAAAGTTACTTCATCTGGTAATTGCTCCAATTCTTTCTCTATATTAGAACTTTCCATTTGTTGCTCTTCTCTAGCACCAGTTTCACCTTTGATAGTAAAGTTATTTTTATTTAGTGAGTTCTCTCTCACTCTTCGTTCAAATTCATTTTTAGTTAGAGTTTCAGTTAACAATGGAAAATCGTCATTTCTAAGAATTACTTCATTTTCATTAAATTCAGTTAAAGTATATTGATCAGCCCCAATATAAACTTCATTTCCAAGTTCATATTTATAATCATAATCAGCACTCAGTGGAATTGTTTCTTTTTCAGGTTTTTGTTCTGCATAAATAGAATTATAATATTCCTTCTCTACTTCGCTTAAATATCTTTCTGCTTTAATTAACTCACAAATTCTACTTACTACTTTCCCCCAAGATAAGTTTAAGGTAACATCAGGATTTGTTATCTTTCCTTTAACAAGTTCAATCCCTTTTCCATCATGACTAGAAGAATTTATAAAATCCCCACGTTCCGGAGTCGACCATCCGCCTATTCCATACTCCTTCTTTAAAAATGCAATTGCTTCACTTTTTGTATAATCTTTTATAAAGAAATAATAAATTCGATACTTGCCATCTTCAAATCCTGAACCTCGAACTAGTACATCATCAATGTTTTTTTGAGAAATAACAAAAGCAGAGGAATTCTCTTCCCCTGCCCTTGTTATCATTTCCTTTTGTTCAACCTCTGTTGGAAATTCATTATTTAAATATATATTATCTCTTGCAAGATCGTCTCTTCTATGGCGTTTTGAATGTTGTTCATCATCCCTACCCATTTCAATTGATCCTGTGCTTTCAACGTTTCCGTTACTTGCCATGCTTCTTGAAACTTTGGAGTTTCCTCTTCTAACATCTTCTCCGCTCTCACTTGTATCTCTTGTAGATGTTTCGTGAACTTTCCTTCTAGAATTAGACTGCTGTAGTAAGCTGATTTGTTCTCCCTCAAATACCTCTCTCTCATTCGCGCGTATTTCCCTATAGCTATCTCCTCTTCTTTCAAGTTCGGTATTAGAACTTCTCCCTTCAAGATATAAGTTCCTCCCTGTTTCTCGAAGTGGTTCTCTGGTACTTTGGGAGTACATATCCCTTCCTCTAGCAGATAAATTTTGTCTTGTATTACTATCTCTTGTACCATCATTCTCTACTCCTTCCAAATTTATATCTATTTCACTTCTATTTCCATTCCTAGGCTCTTTCTCTTTGATGGTCATATTATACCTTGACCCAAGAGTTAAAGGCAATAAATTAAAGACATTTTTTTGTCTATAATTATTTTTGTTAATTATAGTTTATCTTTCTTTTATGTCTTCAATAAAGTTTGTCACTATTTTTGATGCTAAAGTCCCAATGGAACTTAACACATTTAAGTTATTAAAATCAGTTATATCTGAAAAATCACTATCCGAAAAATATTCAGATGGCTCTAATCCCATTCTCTCAAACATCATATATATAGTTGAGTTTTTAGTGAATTTTAATATTTTAGCTTTCTTTAAATTTATTTCACCTGTATCTATAACTAATTCATCATTTAAATCCTCTACTAATGCTCCAATATGCCTTTTAATATTATCAACTAAATCAATATTAAATTCTGTTTCTTGCACATCTAAAATTTCTTTTAATGCCTCTTCATAATTATCGCTATATCTCCATATATCCACTTCTCTATTTGTGTATCTCGTTTCATGAGTATCTGAAATATCAAATACATAATTAATTTTGCTATTATTCTCACTAAAATCTGGAAGTGGAATTCCCTTTGCTCCCTTATTCACCCAACGATGAAATACTTTATTCCAAAACTCCATCGAAGCACAAGCCTTTGCTTCTGGTTTATATGCATATATGGAAACCTGTTCAGCAAAAATATATTTTGAAGTATAAGCAGCTGATGATAGAAACTTTTGCCATGCTTGTCCACTACTGCTTATATCTAAAGCTGTTTGTTTTGTAACTTCCCATAATTTATGAATTTTCGTCATATATCCTCCTTTCTAATAGAAAAAAACAGTAGAATCGCAGTTCTACTGTTTTGGATGTTAACCTACTATATATTTTTTCAATTCTTCTCTTAATGTATTCCCATCCTCACTATTACTCGAAATTAGAGAAATAGCATATTCCATAAAGTATTTTTGTTTCCATCCAAAATAGTTTGGTACACTAGTGTATGTTAACAAACCCTTATTATTTATAATCTTAAGAGCCTTAATATAATCCTTATGTTCAATAATTTGATTAAATTCATTTATTGTCTGTTCGTATATTTCTTGGATATTAAGGTTATCGAATAAACTCTTTACATTATTTTCAAGTTTATCAATTTCTTTTATATTTTTATTTAGTTCTACATTTACTTTATTCAAGCAGCTTTCTCTTACAAAGAGCATTGCTTGTTCTTCTTTTTTATTTTCCAAAAACTCAAAAGTTTTTTCTTTAATTTCTTCAAGTTTTTCATTAAAATCATCTTTTAGTTGATTTTTTGAAATAGTTTCTAATACTTTAGGTATCATAAATAAATTTTCTATTTCGGCTACTTTTAAAGCGTATATATTATCTTTTTGTAAATTTTCTATTTCTTCATCATTTCTTCTATCTCTATCAATTATTCCAACAACTTCAGTATAATGAATATTTTCTGTTCTTTTGTAGGATTTTACAGTTTCTATAACAGTCTTGCAACTCTCTAAAGATATAATATTATATTCAGGGAATAACTTAGAATATAATATTATATCTATACTATTGTTTCTATCTCCCTCTATTAACATTACCTTTTGTCTATTTCCCAATATTTCTAAATGTAATTCATTTGCAGAATTCAAATCTTCAACAAATTCATAATCCCATCGTTCTTTAGTTACCATTTTTTTTACCCAAATTATTTGACTATTCATTCTAGTTCTTGCAAATTCTAGACTATGAGTTATATAAACAAATATGCAATTAGGCTTTTCTTTTTCTATCGCATCCCACAAACGAATTAAAATAGATTTGTGCAAATGATTCTCCGGCTCATCAATAATAATAACACTATTACTTTTAGCAGAAATCACTTCTCCTATAAAATAAAAAATTGCTCTTTCTCCATCGCTCATTTCACTACCATTATAATTTGGAGTCTCTGTATCCATATCCCGATCAATTACTTCTATTTTTCCTGCTTTTATTTCAAGTTTTCTGTGAGTTATTACATCCTCCCATATTCTTTTTATTCTCTCTAAATTTGTTATATTGTCAAAGTCAGTGTTTCCTAATTTATGACTTTCTCTATACTCAATACTCTTTTCATAACTATCAGTAAATAAGTATTCCATTAAATGCTTATAGTCATCAAGCATATAGGTTTCAGGTTTATCTCCCCATCTATATACTTTTTTACCCGTTTTCTTTAACCAGTCTTTATTCTCTTGATTAACTCCATATAGAAACAGTTCTTCTGCTTTTCCCATATCACTTGGACTTGTCGTTTCGGGCATATTTAAAGATTTTTGGGCAGATATTCTATGAATATCAAACTCTGGATTATTCTCATCCATCCAAACACTCATTCTTGTTTTTCCAGATCCATTTGCTCCTATTAGCACAATCGATTGCTTTCCTTCTGTATATTGTTCTTCATCATTAATATTTGGTAATCTGATTTTCATAAAATCCCCCCCAAATTTAATTATATCATTAACTAATAAAACAATCTCAAATAATAATGTATCTTTAGTCAACTTTTAATATTTCCTTAAATGCTATATTTATTTAAAATTATAGTAAATGATCCTTCTATCTCATTTATAAACTTTTCCTCCGAATATTCTCCACTCGCAATTTTAGTCAATTTATTTTCCCAATCAGAAGTTAATTTAGGTGATTTTAACTCTTCGGGAACAACAGTTATTAGGTGATATGCTTTCTTCGTTGCTATTAATTTTTTATTCTTTCTTTCCAAATATCCAACAGCTATTAATTTTTCAATAATTCCTGCTCTCGTTGCTGGTGTTCCTAACCCTCTTTTTTCTATATCAAGACTTTCATCTAGCTCTTCGTTTCCTGCCCTCTCCATTGCTGATAACAAAGTATCTTCCGTAAAGTGTTTTGGTGGTGTGGTTTTCCCTTCTTTGATTGACCTATTTTCTATTCTGTACAGCTTCCCTTCTTCAATTTGCGGAATTTTCTTATTCTCTTCTGGTTCTCTATGGTCTTTAAACTGATCTAAATACCTGTTTTCTATATCCCTAAAACCTATCCTAATAGTTTCTTTCCAACTTGATGTAAATTTAAAACCTTCCACCTCAAATATTACCTTAACTTTTTGTTCAATACATTCTTCTAATACAGATGTCAATAATTTCGTACAGATTAAACCGTAGAGTTGCTGTTCAGTTCTAGGTAACTCTTTTAAATCTAATTCTTTAGTTTTTAATGTTGGGATTATTGCGTGATCATCTGTCACCTTATTGTTATTACATATTCTTTTAATATTAGGCTTTTCTATATCCACATCAGCTCCAATAAGTTTTATTATCTCCATTACAGTGTCTTTCATATCTTCAGTTATATATCTACTGTCTGTCCTAGGGTAAGTTATCCACTTTTTTTCATAAAGAGATTGTAAGTAATCCAAGGTCTGCTTTGCCGTATATCCAAAATAACGATTAGCTTCTCTCTGTAATGTTGTCAAATCAAAAGGTAATGGTGGTTTAAGTCTTTGCTCTTGTCTTTCTACCTTAATGCACTTTACATAATCTTCATTTATGCTTTCCAATAGATTTTCTACATCGTCTTTTCTTTGAAATCTATTAGATTCAATCGAAAAACCATCTAGTTTCAAGGCTAGATGGTAAAATGGTTCTGATTTAAATTGTTCTATATTCACTTCTCTATCTACCATCATAGAAAGAGTTGGCGTCTGAACTCTCCCCACACTTAGTAGGTTTTTATATAGAGTAGTGAATAATCTGGTTGCATTAATTCCCACAATCCAATCCGCTTTTGCCCTTGATAATGCTGATTTATAAAGCGATAAATACTCATCTCCACTTTTTAGATTTGTAAAACCTTCTTTAATAGCAGTTTCTTCCATAGAGGATATCCAAAGTCTTTTTATGGGCTTATTACAATTTGCCTTTTCATAAACTAATCGGAAAATCAACTCTCCTTCTCTCCCTGCATCAGTAGCACAAATCACTTCTTCTACTCTATTGTCATTCATAAGTTTCTTTATAAGATTAAACTGTTTTGAAGTTTGCTTAAAAACTGTAAGTTTCCAATTCTTTGGAATTATTGGTAGATCTTCCATTCTCCAAGTCTTATATTTTTCTTCGTATTCATCTGCATTAGCAAGACCAACCAAATGACCTATACACCAAGAAACGATGTATCCATTCCCTTCTAAATATCCATTTTTCCGATTGCTAACATTTAATACCTTTGCAATACTCATTGCAACAGATGGCTTCTCTGCAATTACTAATTTCATTTTATTTCTCCTTCAATAAAAAAATAGCACAATTTGTATAATACAAAAAGTACCATTTTAAAATTTTTATATACTCAAATATACTATTTTCTTTTCATCCGGATGAATCGTTTCATTAAAACTTAATTCAAATGTTCTTATATTATCACAATATTTTTTATAAGTAGTATGATAAAAATTTCTAATTATAAAGTGTATGAATCTATTCGGAGTAATCGGTGCTGACACTGGAATCCTACAATTTTTAAATTGTCCCAGTGTTAAATGTGACTTTGGATGGTCTACAACTTTATAAACTTCTTCTCTAGAATCATAATCAAATCTCATTGGGAATGTTACTATCTGTTTTTCAATAACATCTGCATAAAGTTCATCTATTTCATAGATTTCATAGTTATTTTGAAATTCTAATAATGATAATGAAGGGAAATACGATAATCTATGTTTTAATAGCTCGCTATTTTGAAATTCATATTGAAATAGAATCATAGCTCCATCCACCATTTTTATGTTGAAATTTCTTTTAGACTTCAATTCATTATAAATAGAAATATAATCAACATTTTTCAATAACTTACTACTTTCAAATTCACTTACTGAGATAGAAATAATATTTCCATTTTTCTCTATGAAACTAGGGAAATTTTGATCTTCACATAATCCAATACTTATTAAATCCTCTGTTACTTCATTTATTTCTTTATGTATATCTTTAGGTTTCATCTGAATCCCTACTTTTATACATATTTAATAACTCTTCAATATTTTCAATTCCTAAATCTTCAAAATATATGTTTCCGTTTTTTATTTCATTTAACAATTCTTCTATTGTTTTTTTCTTGCTAATAATCTTAGCTTTCTCTGTGGAGCTTAAATCTCTGTTGACAATTTTCATATATTTTAACTGTTCTTCTGTAGGATAAGTAAAATTAAGCTCATATTTATTTTCTTTTACTTTTTCAAATTCATCGATAAGACTATCCATTTCATCACCATAACCAACCACCCTGACCCAAGCTTTACTTCTAGTAATTGCTGTAAACAATCTATTCCTTATATTTGCAATATTTTCATACGAATGATAACTTTCATGCGAATTAATCACATAAACCATAGCTGCTTCATTGCCTTTTGCTCTATATATACCAGAAAAAGCTATCGAGTCATGTGTGAAAACCACGTCTGGAGAAATGTCCACCCCAGTAGTATGAGAAGCTACACCTTTACTATATAAAATTGACCTTATATTGGAAACATTTTTCTTTGTTGTAAGAGGATTAGGATTAATTACTATTATATCTGAATATTCTAATTCATCTTCTTCTAAATTTTTAATTATCTGATCAGCTATCCAAGCATCTTGTTCTCCTTTATTATTAAAAGAAACAAAGTTGATTAAATCTTCCTTATCAGAATGATCTTCTAAGAACCTAGGGCTAGTATCTTCTGTTCTTGATAAAACAACATTTTTCCCATCCTCTAAATTTCCTGACTTTAGAATATACCCTATTTCTTCCCACAAGCTTTTTTGTTCAAACATTTGTACTATTCCAGTACCTATTGACTCATCAATATCCCTATAAATGCCAAAACCTAATGCATGTGCTGTAACAAGAACAGGTCGTGAGTTTCTATAACACTTATCTAAAATAATATCTTGGTTCACATTGGTAAACACTACTAAAGGATTCCCTTTTTCATCTTTCCCAAAAAGATCTTCAGGTGAAGGTAATGACATTGAACTTAAATTTTGCAATTCGTCATATGCATAAACCAATTGTTTTGGTTCTTTTAAAAGATGATAACATATTTTTAAAAAATCACTTGTAAAATCTTGTGCTTCATCCACAAGAATAGCATCATATATTTCTTCTGACTTTTGTATAGAATTGATTGCCTCTTCACATATTTTTCCGAAAATTTGATCATACCCAAATTTACCATACTTATCCTTTGCACCTGAATAGTCGTAATACTCTATATTATTTACAGCACAAAATGTGTAATACATGCCATTATTGTCTTTTTTCCCTGGTGCACCCCAAGCATGAATAATTTCAATTTTGTCCCAATCCGGTTCTTCTTTCGTCTGTTCCATGCAAAATGTTGTAATAAGACTTTTTAATTGCTCCTTTAATGATCTTGAATTAAAAGTTACAGCTATATTCCATTCTGGATGTTGAGCATGTAAATATGCCGCTTTTAATGCCAAAACTATAGTTTTGCCAGAACCAGCCAATCCTCTTATTCTTTGAACTCCCATTACCGTTTCAATTACGGCTTTATTTTGCATATTGTCTAAATTTGCAATAGCATTTTCTAATTTTTCTAGTTTTGCTCCTTTGGAGTCAAGCTTTTTTATTTCTCTTTTCTTACTTCTTTTTCTTATCGTAGATATGGCTTGTAAAGCTGATAATGTGCTTTCATAATATTCAGGAGTATTCCATTTAAATCCTTGAATTACTTCTATTAAATTATTGTCATTACAAACAGGATATTCTTCATTATTCGTATCTTCATCTGAAAATAATGGAGCATAAGTTAAAGTATTTATTTCAACACACAATTCACGTTTCTTAATTAATCCTTTATAATCTTTTAGTTTTATTTCCATCTTGGTATATGCTCTATCTTGATTATCTTCAAACCTATTAGTATTGCCACTTTTCCCTTCAAATAAGTCTATTACCACTACTCCATGTTCTTTAGTAATCAATAATGCATCTATTGGAAAAGCACCTTCTATCGTTCCTAATATAGGGTAACCAATATATAATAAACCCTCTAAATCAAAATCTTCTAATTTTGATTTTAATCTAGTGCTTGAACCTACTTTATTAGTTACTCCCGAAATAATTTCCATATTTTCAACCCCCCTTACTTTATTTTGCCTTTTGATATCATTTTATATAATAACATTAAAGATTTCAATCTTTAATGTTATTGCGCTTATTAGTTTCTATTAATTTAATTAGTCTTGTTCCTTTAATCATCATACTCATCCTCATATTCGCCCTCCTCGTAGTCTTCTTCTTCTTCTTCATATTGTCCCTCTTGTTTTGGTTTATATATCTTAAAATAATATCCTCCGCCACCTACAGCTGCTAATATAATCAGTAATAGTAAAGGGCTTTTTCCTTTTTTCTCTTTTTCTTCCTGTTTTAATCTCTCTTGTTCTAATTTTTCTTGTTCTTCCTTCTCTTTCTGCAATTCTTCAATGCTTTTCGTTTCAGTGTTTTCTTTCTTTTCCGGCTTCTTCTCTCCTTCAATTAAATTCAATAAATCCTGCTCTCCAACTTCTGTTAGCAGTTGCACATTTTCTGAATTTTTCTCATGATCTACAATTAAGTGAAAAGTCTTTCCCGACTTTGTTTGAAAAGATAAAAATTGTCTGAAATCCAATTTTTCTTCATCTGTCATTTTTTTCTCTAATATACTTTGATTTCCTGAATTTATATTTCCATTTGGATCTTTCTGATTTATAACTTCTTGATTATCTCCCGTTTTCTTTGGTGTAATATCCTCTCCTCTCCTATTTACATTTTCTATAACTGTCCCTCTTGCCTTATTTTCCTTTGTCGCTAAGGGATTGATTGCCTTTTCATTTCCACCTTCTACAACACCAGTATTTGCTGGTGAATTAGATATTTTTGGCACTTCTTGATATGGGATTGTATTTTTACTAGATGGCGAATACACATTTCCCTCTTCTTTTTCAATGTAGATATTAGGATCAAAGTTTTCATCTCCGATTGATTCCGCTTCAGTGTAAATACTGTTCCCTTCATTTCTTATAACTTCCTCCGTTCCACTTGCTAATACAACAATAGAACTCATTGCTAAACTTGAAAAAAGTAGGGCTATCAACCCTACTCCAATGTATTTTCTCTTCATTTCATCCTCCTACTTTACAAATTTAAAAACATAGACTGCCTTATTTTTTGAGTCCCACTCAATAGTGTTATCTTCTTTATCATCAATATCTCCATTTGTAGCTCCAAAGGCCTTTGCAATATTTGTGATGGAAGCGTGAATTCTACCATTCACATTTACAGGTTTTATCTCTGAATTATAAATATTCCCATCTAAGTCCTTCATTATCCCGGTATCTATATTTAGTTTTAAAGTTTTCTTTGGTAACGCCGGATTATCCCTATTTGCAAAAGTAGCTTCTCTTAAATTATCATCATATTCCACATTGAAGCCCAATGCATATGCCACATATCTCATTGGCAACATAGTTCTGTTATTGTCTATATATGCCTTTGTATCCATATATACAGTGGTCTTCTTACCATTGGATATTACATTGTAATAGTCTTTTCCTATTTGAAATACTACGAAGTCCTTATATCCCTTCATACTATTTTCAGAATTGTTATCCTTTGCTTCTTTCTTCGCTACTTCTGTCTTTTCTTTATTTTCTTTTTCTTTCTTTTCAAGCTCTGTAGTCTTTTTGTTTAATTCTTCTTTTAACTTTGCAATGGACTTATCTTGATCTGCAACTTTCTTCTCCAGTTTTTTTATCTTTTCATTCAGCTCTTCTTTGAGTTTTTCAGAAAACTCTACCACTTCTGATAGTTCTTTTTCAACTTCCTTTAGTTTTTCTTGTAGTTCATCTTTATACTTACTTAAAGCTTCAATTTCCTCTTGGAGTTTATCTACCTCTTCTTTTTTACCTATAATTTCTTCTTCTAAAGATTTAATCAAGCTATCTTTTTGGGCTATTATCTGTTCTTTTTCTGATATTTGTTTTTCTAATTCAGTTATTTTCTCCTCTAATTCAGCAAGCTTACTTTCGTCATTTCCATTTTCAGAATCTAATTGGATTTTTAAGCCTTTCAAATCATTTCTTAAAACATCTATCTCATCACGTAATGACTTCATTTCTCTTTGTAGATCTTCCAATTTGTCGTTATTACAATTTTTTAGTTTTGATAACTCTTCATTTAACTCTTCTATTTCAAATTGTTTTTCTTCAATGTCCTTTTTTAATTCTTCTTTCTCTCTTCTTAGAGATTTACCACTATCCCTACATTTTTCTAACTTTCTATTCAATCTATCTATTTCTTTTTCATTCTCGACTTTGTTGTTTTCAAGTACATCTATCTGTCTTTCTAACTCTTCTACTTTTTGATCTACTTTAATATCTCCTGAAGCAAAAACCGGTGTTATTGACGAAGTGAAAAGACTGCCAAACAACATTATTACTACCACTATAAATGTATTATATTTCTTTGATTTCTTCATTTTCTTCCTCCACTTTTCCTATTGTTCTTTCTTTTCCCTGATAGGTTAATATTTTCTTTTCTACAATACTTTTATATTCTTCCAAACTTATATTCATCACTTCAAAATTCTTATATAGCTCTACCTTTTCCAATTCCACTACTTCACGATTAATTTTTTCAAGCTTATCTTGAAGCTTTTTTATTTGACTTTGTAGTTTCTCTCTTTCTCCATATTTTCTAATTAGTTTTCGATCCATAGTTCCTCCTAATTTAATCTTCCAAAAGCATAGAAATGATTTTGCCAGTAGTTGGTATCTATACTGGTATATTGAATAGGATCGCCTGCATGTAACATCATTCCCTCTCTTGCATAAATTCCAACATGAGACACCGGTCGCCCTGCATTATATGTTTTGGTAAAGAAGATAATATCTCCCGCCTTTGCCTCACTTCTTGAAATTGGCGTACAGTTATTAAAAATATCTTGTGCTGTCATTCTCGGTAAATTATAAACACCCGATTCTCTATAAGACCAACATACAAAGCTTGAGCAATCAAAGTTGCTTGGACCACTTGCTCCGAATACATATCTTTTCCCAATATGCCTTTCTGCCTCTCTAAAAAGTTGCCGAACTGTTTCATCGTCATAAGCTATTCCCGGATTTCCAAAGTTTCCTGTATATCCGTTATATTGTGTTGATGTTGTAAGAGGTAACTCTTTTACTTCACTGTACAAATAAAAATAAGGATTCAAATTATTTCCTTCCATGTCCTTTAATTCCAAATGAAGATGACTTCCTGTTGATGAGCCAGTACTTCCCATTTTCCCTATTACATCTTCTTGTTCTATTTCATCGCCAACTTTGACACTTACTTCCGAACAATGAGCATATAGTGCTTGCCATCCATTTTCTTCTTCTATTACCACATAATGTCCATATCCATTTGCATCATATCCAACCTCAATCACTTCCCCTGAAAATATAGCCTTTAAACTTGAGCCCTCACCACCGGAAATGTCAATTCCATTATGCATATCTAATTCATTTTTTATAGGGTGTATTCGATATCCGAACATAGAAGTAATGGAGTCTTTCCATTCTCCCTCAACTGGCGATGGATATATCATAAAATTTCCCTTGGTTTCCATTAAAACATCGTAAATTCCCTTTGTATCTTCATCCATGAGAGAAAGTAGCACTTCTTCTAATGGTTTAGATTTTAAATTGACTTCTAGAATACTCTTTTCATATTCTTCTTTCAAAGTATATGTTTCACCAGTATATGGATCTTCTACTTGTCTGGTAGTCGTATATTTTTCAATAATTTCTTTCGTAGAAAACTCATATTGTAAATTAAATATTTCTTCAATCTCATTTAAAATCTCATTAACAGTAAAATCTTGATACATAGCAGTTAAATAGGCTAGCAGTTCATGAGGATCGTGTCCCACTGAATCAACGTTATATCGGTATTCATCATATCCCGGATTATCCTTTTCTATATCTTGTACCATCTTTAAAAGATTTGCTTCATGTCTTGTGTATTCTAGATCTGCATTCGTCACATCTAAATCACTTGCTTGATAGGAGCTTCCGGTAATTGCTCCAAGACCTCCCATCATGACCGCAGAACAGGAATGAAATAGGGACATAATAAGCAAAAGTATCGCTCCAAGTATTACAACATAACCCGCACTCTTTTTACAAAATCCTCTTAATGTATTTACTGCGTGTTTCGCAGTCTCTTTAATACCTCGTACAACTCTTTTCCCGTTTTCTTTCCTAACTTCTTTGTTATACTTCTTTTGGAGTTTTTTCTTATTTAGAAGTCGATTTAAAAATCCTTTGGTTTTCTTTTTTGATTTTTTTCACCTTGTTTTTCAAAAAATAGTTTATTATTCTCTTTCTCAAACTTATCAAGTTTCTTAAGCTTCCTATTTTTCTTATAATGGGAAAATACATCTTTGGTCTCTTTAGATTTTTTAATGGTTGTTCCTAATCCCTCTAAGGTATTAACACCAACATTTTCATCCTCTCTATCATTAGTTGATTTTCTAATGATTTCTAAACTTCCAAGAATTCCTTTTGAAGCAATACTTTTTACAGTATCTTTGCTTTTATAATCTTCACTAAAAAATTTCTTATATTTACCATCTTGGCTTTGATCCTCTTCAAAACCTAATTTACTTTTAAGTTTTTTTCTCTTTTTATCAATCTTCTTTTGTTTTGTATTTAGAAGTTCATCCTTTCCCAATATAGGATTGTCTTCATCAACTGGTTTTCCATTCAAAACTTTAAAAGAACTTCCCTGTTTTGACTCACTATTATCTATTTTAGAGTCAATTTTTATTTCATTTACTACTTTGATATTTTCTGCATCTTTCCTATCTTCAAGTGTTTCTTTTAAATTGACTTCTTCTCGTTTGTAGTATTTCTTTTGCTTATTTTCTTGTCTTTTCTCTTTTAAATTTTCAACAGGATTGTAGCTCTTATCTACAAAGGGATGTTCAGAATCTTCATGAGCTTTATCTGCATCGTTTATAGTTTTGGAATTTGATTTAGTTTCTTCTACCCCGACTCTTTTAGAAAACTTCATAGCTTGTTTTTGCTTTAATCTAATAGATTTAGGTTTCCTGTTATTAAAAACAACAGACTCCTTTGAATTTTGATTTAAATAATTATCTTCTTCATAGTTTCTCTTAAAATTATCTTTAGAATTCAAATTCTCTTTCTGTATTTCCTTGTAGTCAAGATCTTCCCTAGACTCTACTTTAAAATCCTCTATTTGTGAGCTTACTGAATATCTTTCATTTTCAATTGGATTTTGATTGTCAAAATTACTTATCTCTGAATATATTCTCTGCTGACTTTTTTTGTCTGTAGCACCATGTTCCATATGCTTATTTTCATCCCTATTAAATTCATAATCTGAATCTCCATAGTTTCTTTCTGATTCATTGGAATTCAAATTCTCAAAATGATTGTTAACTTCAAGTGACTGTTCATTTATTGATTGATCTACATAAAATTCTGTCCCAGTTTGATTAGAGTTTTGAACTAGAGAAGAGTCTTGGGTATCTCTCATCTGTCTTTGTAGTCTTTTATTCTTAGATACTGATTGCTCTACTTTTTCTACTTGGTTCTCTTTTAGATCCTTTCTTAAATTTCCTATATCTATATCTTGAATTTTTTGAGAAATACTTTTAGAAGTTCCCTGTGATAAGTTTTCTTCTACCAACCCATCTCTAGTCACCTTCTGAACTACTTTATCCTTAGACTTTAGTTTTTTTCTTTTAGCCAAATTACCCCTCCTTTCTTTTTTATTTTTCAAATAAAAAACCGCCTCTTTTATTTAAGAGACGGTTACTACGATTAAAATTATTAATCTTCAATATAAAGTTTCATTAATATGCGTAACAACTATTTTTGTTCGGATAAATATTTATTCACTTCTTCTTCATTTAACTTTCTAATCTGAGTATTTGAAAATTCTTTATACTCTTTTTGCTGAAATATTGGTTGCAATAAATCACAGCTTTTATCTTTGTTTTTTAATAAATACTTCTTTAAATCTTCGACACTTGGAAAAACTTTATAAGACTTTCTCCCTGTTTTAGAGACAATTTCATATATTCCACAATTTTTCCCTTCTGTCACATCTGCTGTTCTTAAATATAGTACTGCTATTTCTAAAGATTTAAATGGGAAATTCCATCGTTGTAGACCTCTTTTTTCATCCTTGCCTATACAAATACATCTACCACAAGTTCCACAAATATATTGTTCATGATTTTCAAGACAATCTTTCCCATTTAATAAAGGGGTTATCCTTGGATATTCACTATAACACTCAACACAAGTATTCATTAATCATCACTCCATTTCAGCTTATATTTCTAGTGTAACATCAACAACTGTCTAGTCAATATTAATTAGATTTCACTTCCTCCGGTTTCGTTGTCATTACTTGATATAATAATGTATCCTTAGGAAATTTATCTACAAAGGGAATAATCACATTACCATAAAATAACAACCCCTCTCCTTCATTTGAATTAGTTACATAGGACAGTTGATGAGGTGATATATTAAGTTGTTTTGCAAGAATTTGTCTGTCTCCTGGTGCTTGATTTAACATGTAAATAAAATCACTATTCTCAAATATGTTTTCTATCTCCCTAGATGAGAGTAAGTCCTTAATATTTTGAGTGATGCCTGTAGGCATTCCACCCAATTTACGAAACCTCTTCCAAATTTCTACTGAATAAGCTGCTGTCTGCTCCTCTTTCAATAGAAGGTGGAATTCATCTACATAATATCTCGTATTTCTCTTTTCAGAACGATTTATAGTAACTCTATTCCACACTTGATCCTGTACTATTAGCATTCCAATCTTTTTTAATTGCTTGCCTAGCTCCTTAATGTCATAACATACCAGTCGATTATTCACATCTACATTTGTCTGATGGTTAAATACATTTAAAGAACCAAGTACATATATTTCTATTGCCGTTGCCAACCTTTGAGCTTCCGGCTCCACTTGTTTACGCAGCAAATTATATAAATCTTCTAAAATCGGCATATTTTCAATTCTTGGATCTACTAAAAAATCCTGATACACAAGTCTAACGCAACGGTCTATTATTGTTTTTTCAACCGGCTCTAGTCCTTGCTTTCCTCCTACAATTAATTCACATAATGAAAGAATAAAATCCGACTTTAAGGACAGCGGATTTTCATCATCTGAATAATCTAAATTTAAATCCATTGGATTGATATATTGTGTTGAAGTTGGAGAAATTTTAATAACTTGTCCTTTTAACTTATCTACTAAGGGATAGTACTCTGCCTCCGGATCACAGACAATAATATCATCTTCCGTAATTAAAAAGGCATTTGTGATTTCCCTCTTAGCTGAAAAGGACTTTCCGGATCCTGGAGTACCTAGAATCAATCCATTAGGGTTTTTAAGCTTCTTTCTATCTACCATAATCATATTATTTGAAAGTGCATTTAAACCATAATATAGAGACTCTCCATCCATAAATAGCTCTTGGGTTGTAAATGGTACAAATATTGCAGTTGAACTTGTTGTAAGTCCTCGCTCTATTTCTATTTGATTTTCTCCTAAGGGAAGTGATGAAATCAAAGCCTGTTCTTGCTGATAGTCCAATCTCCTTAGTTGACAATTATACTTTTGTGCAATACCTGAAGCTTGGAAAATAATATTTTCCAGTTTTTGTTTTTTTATGGCTGTATTTAAAATTATGATGGTAACCAAAAACATCCTCTCATTTCTGGATTGTAAATCTTCCAGTAGTGACTTGGCTTCATGCCCAAAAGTTGCAAGATCCGACGGAATAATATCCATATCATATCCCGCTCTTACTGCTTTCTTCTGTTCTTCTATTTTCATCTTGTCTAAATCTGTAATCTTTCTCTTTACATTCTTAATTGCTACCGATTGGTCTAGTGATTGAATATGAAAATTGACTATAATATCATTTTCCATATCTAAAAAATCAGCAAGCATTCTATCTGTTAACTCCGGTGCAAGTATTTGTAAAAAAGAAGCTGCTCCATACGTATTTCCAATTTTCAAACTTCTTGGATCTTGAAAGTTAAAAGATGTAGGAGCAATTATATCCTTTGTACTCATGCCCCCTCTTTTAACTAAATTCCAATCATAGTCTATTTTTTCATTAGTATCATGATTTAAGATGCGATGAAGCAATTCCAACCTCTCTTTTCCATTCAAACTAAACGCTTTTACTCCCATTACTTTAAAGTTATTTAAAATATCACTTTCTATTCTTTCTAGTCTTGGCTTTGCCAACTTGATATTATCAGCTTCAATTCCAAATGTAATATACTTCGTTTTCAATAGTCCATTATTTCCCTTCGCTAATTGATTTTTTAGCATGTCGGAATACTCTTTTCTTATATCATTAAAATTATCTTCTTGTTCTTCTATATGGATATTCTCCAACATCTCTTCTCCTTTCCCTGTCTGATTTAAGAAAGTCAGCTGTACAGAGATGGAAGAATCAAAATAGTTTAGAAAATCACAGTAGTTTTCAAATATTAATGACTTGTCTTCGTTTTGAGCTAACAAATAATTGATATCGAAGAATTGAATTGTCTTGGTAAACTTATGATCACTTATTTGACAAATCCCATCTGGAAGCATTCTCTTATAGGAAATAGTTTCTTGTGCTGTATGGGGAATATCACTTCTCTTTTGCTTTTTTTTACTTTTTCCCCTTTTCTTATTAACTGTTTTTAAATCTTTCCTATTCTCCTTAAAGACTCTTTTATTTTGTTCTAACTTCTTTTGTTGCCTTTTTTGCTGTTGGTTTAACGTCATATTTCACCTTCCCTTCTGTAGTTCCTAGCACTTTATACATATTTTGTGTTTTGTAAACTCTAATTTTGGGATATTTAAACTTTTGTCGAATGACGTATTTGGCGTATTTTTCTAAAGGTATCCCATCCCTCTCAAATATCCCTAAAAAGAAAAAGGGAAGAGCTATTAAGATTAAAATCATTAATGAAAGCTCATTCCCTAAAACTTCTCTAGTTCCTAGATATACTGGAATTGAGAGTATACCTCCCAGTGAAAAACATATTAATTGTCTCTTTGTAAGATTTAATGCTACTTTAGTTTTTACTCGACTAAGATCTTTTGGTACTGGTACAAATGCCATTACTCAATCCCCTCATCTCTATTTTTTAATATTTTATATTTAAGTTTGGAAATGGAATCTCCCAACTTTTCAATTACTTCTTCATGATAAATAATTTCATCAATCATAGATTCTTGATTGTTTAAAATACTTTCATTTAAGTTTATCTGCCTAAGTTTTTCTCTATACTTAAAATAACCTATAGGTATCAGTGATAGACCAACACCTAAAACTATTAATCTCTTTTTATCTTTCTTTTTAAGCATAATTCCTCCTTTTCTTAATGTCTATTCAATACTGATTTTGCAAGGGAACCTGTTTTAAACAAACTAAAACACAGTAAAACTGTATATGCTAACACCGAAAATATGCTAGCATGAATATTGTCGGTTACCGTTAGAGTCTTTACTAACACTGCATAAATTCCAACACAAACCATTATAAAAAAGGCTTGTATTGCCAATGCAAAAAGACTTTTGAAGTAGTTTGTTCCAGTATGTCCCCATTCTTTATTTGCTAAGGTGGCCATAGGAATTGCGGCCACACTACTCACTAAATAGATTTCAATCATACGACCATATAAAATGACAGTAATTAAAATAGATAGAGCATCCATAGTAAAAGTTACTATTAAGGTTTCCATAGATATGAGAAATAGTTCAGCTATTTCTTTTTCTTCTAATCCTGCCATCATAGATTCAATACTCGAGGCTATGTCAATACTCGCCTCTGTAGATATTACTCCTGAAGCTTGATTTACCATGTTTTGAGCTACATCAAATGTAGCCATGACTATATTCCAAGTATTTGTTACTATAACCACGGCAATATATGCTTTGAAGACCCATTTAAAAAACATCCATGTGTCTACATCATGTAGATTGTTTCGATCAATTAACATAGAAATCAATTCATAACAGAGCACAAAGGTAATTACCAATCCCGCAATGGG
The DNA here is from genome assembly GCA_012841535.1 of Gallicola sp. Lineage (GTDB taxonomy): Bacteria > Bacillota > Clostridia > Tissierellales > Peptoniphilaceae > Miniphocaeibacter. The sequence continues at coordinate 25,190 of DUUN01000812.1, forward strand.
GACAATGACACTCTCCGATAGTGACTCTATCATGGAAAATATATCACCATCCCAACTTTGGGGAGACTTACCGACCTCTGAAGCAATCATTCCCACTTTTTCATTGACGTCGGTAAACATATTATTTAAATTGTTTTCTATCATTCCCAGTAATAACTCTTTAATCCATTCAGTGAGCTTATCCCAAAGCCCAAACATTCTTCTATCCTAAAACACTGGATAGTAGAGGAATTAAGTTAAGCCCGATTAGAACAACTCCTCCACCTGCCATTAGCTGTTTAATTCCTTGTGATTTTGCTCCAGGGTTATCATTTCCATAACCTTCCAAGAGATTTATAACACCCCATGCTCCCAAACCCGCGCCTAATGCTGTTACAAGCGTCCCTAATGTTTCAATTGCACTTCCAAAAAACTCCATATTCTTCCTCCTTAATTTTATTTAATCTATATATAAAAAAGCAGAAGAACCATGTATATCACGTGCTATACATAGCCTTCTGCTTTGAAAACCTAACTTAATGAGTAATACGAATTAATAGTAGGTTTCATGCAATCAATTCTCTAAATCTTTGATTTAGTTAGAATTGTCTGCTGAATTGTTTTATTTAATTTAAATTCTATATTGTAGCTACTAATCCTTTATTTGGATTAGAAGCATATACTGATTTATCTACTTTATTTATATTAGTTTTCTTTCTCAAATATTGTCCTTATCCTTGCGTAAATGTAAGAACATAACCATTATTATCTTCTATTGCAAACTCACTTGTTCCATAAAAAGTTTTATGCATTTCTTTCAAAATCTCATGTTTTTCTTTTAATTTTAAATACAGTTTTTCTATATCTTCAACTTGAATATATAGGCTAATTGAAGGTTGCACTTTTTCATTTGTTAAAGTTGGATATTCTTCTATAAAATTTCTTCTTTCTTGCACCATTAAATTCAATTTATCTTTCTCAAGTATGGCAAATTGCAGACCTCCATCTTTATTAGGTACAGATTGCAAAATATTAAATTCTAATATTTCATTATAAAACTTGATGGTTTCACTTACATTCTCAACCATAAGATTTGGTGTCATATTCATATACATATTTAACTCCTCCTTTTACTCTATTTTACTAAGGAAAGATAATTATGTATTGGAAAAATACGTCATCTTTGATATATATTTATTAACTCTAAAGGTGTAATACCTATATTTTTTTTGAAGTCGTTAATAAAATGTGATTGATCATAATAGGATGTGTCATTTGCAAAATTATTATTCGTCAACAAGTCCTTTAAGCATTTTTGAAATCTAATGATTGACAAAACTTTTTTAGGAGAAAGTCCAAATTGAGTTTTAAAAATTCTTTGACATTGTCTAGGGCTTAAATGTAACATTCTATATACTTCATTTGCCTCTATAGGAAGTTGAACTAACAATTTATTAAATAGTCGGGTATATTCATTAGGCTTTTTATCACCAATCATTTTCTTTATATAGCTGATTAAAAAATCTTTTGCTTCTTCAAAAGTTAGGTTGAAAAAATAGTTATCATCAAAGCTTGGATCAAAATTATTAATTGGCAAAAATTCATCCATGAATTTATTTGCTGAAATCCCAGTCAATTGTTTCAATGCTCCCGGCATAAATCTAACACCAATAAATCGATTTGGCAAATAAATAGGAAAATTAAAATTTGTATTCTCCATACCTGAAAAACCTATGGTTTTACTATCAAAATCAACTACTAAGTCAGTGCATCCATCTGCAATAATTATATTGTCTACTTGTTTTTGCTCTTGAGTCAAAGGAATCATTTCCCAAAAACAAATTACAAAATCACTTAACTCCTTAAACGTTGTTTCTTCATATTTAATATGTTTTAAAAATTCTTTACTAAGAATATATGGTATTTGAATTGGATAGTACATAGTCACCTCATTGTTAACATAATCTGAATTTATTTTATAAATAATAATTTTCTAGAATGAGATTTCATTTATTGAGTTAATATCCTTGATATTATCTTCTTTTGCATGAGCATAATATGCTAATTTTACATTATAGCTAAGTATTTTATTCCAACTTTTTATTACCATGTCATCATAAGCAACTGCTATTTGAATCGGATATAAATCTCCAACAATTGCTGCTTCATTATCTATAATTACAGATATGCTATCATCACTATGCCCTGGCGTATGGATAATTTCTCCATCTATACCAACCGTCTTTAATATTTCTCGACTTTCTTTACAAGTAATGATTTTTGCTAAATCTTCATTAATCGGTTTGAAATTATCATTTTTATTTTTAGATAAATATTCATCTGAAAAATGAATATAATCAATTTGCTTATCAATTACTAATAATTCTATTCCTAGATCTACTAGATCTTGTGCAATTCCCATATGATCAGGATGATAATGTGTAATTAATAAATACTTAATATCAGAAACTTGCAATCCCATTTCTTTAATAGCTTTAAAGAAATTCTGTAATGTTCCTGCCCAATCTGTATCAACTAAGATTGATCCTTTCTTACTTTTTATTATATATGTTCTGGTATTTCCATATTTTAATTCATTAATCATGTTTATCACCCGTTTGTGTTTTCTGTATTTTATATTCTATTTTTAATCCAACTATCCATAGTATAACTAAAGTATAGTTCTCCAAAGCACCAATTAAACATATGATTTTAGAACTATTATTTATATATCCAATTAGATGATTAGTGCCAAACCCTAAGCCTCCAATAATTAAAGAAATTACTATTACTTTTAAGAAAAAATAATCATATTTTATATTTATTCCAACCAGTATTGGCAGTATTGCCAAGTTCCAAAAACCTATTTCTCTTTGCCAACCTATAGAAATTCCATATTCAGAATTTGCTCCCATAGCTTCAGGAAAAAATATTTGCATAATTGCAGCACCCAAAAATGCAATTATTAATATAATAAACATTACTCTTAATAATTTATTCATTATTTACCTCCCATCTATGACTTATTCCTTATATCTCAATATACCATATAACTCACCTCATAATTATTAAATCTACATCTCATAGACTTCTATCTCCTCACTTTTCTTCATTCTCAATTTTGTACTTAATACCCTCTCTATATCATAAGCATTTTTTTCATTATAATCAGACAATTTCCTATAATTCTTATGTTTTGTTATGTCATATTTATCTGATAAGAATGGTCGCACTCCTCTTAATTGCAAGATACACTTTCCACCGTCCATAGTTGCTAATTCATCTTGTGTCATTAAGTCTTTTCCTAATTTCTGATAATTTAATCCATGAGTTTTTTCTCTTCCTCTATTTTCAGATGTATTGTATAGATCAATGGTTTCTTTTCCTAATATTTCTGACATCTCCTTAAGTGTTGTCTTTTCTTTACCACCTAAGAACAATGTTGTGTCACAGTTTCCTACAATTGTCTCTGCATGGTCCTTATAAATTCCCTTTAGTTGAGATTGTGCTTGAAGTATTACACTTGCTGAAATTTCTCTGGAACGGATAGTTGCAATTAATTTTTCAAATTTAGGTATTTGTCCGATATTACTAAATTCATCTAATAAACATCTTAAATGCACAGGTAATCTCCCATTATAAACATCATCTGCCTTATCACATAGCAAGTTAAAAAGTTGTGTGTATAGAATTGCTACCACAAAGTTAAAGGTATCGTCAGTATCTGAAATAATAATAAATAAGGCTGTCTTTCTATCTCCTATTGTGTCCAATTCCATTTCGTCATACTCCATTAAGTCTCTTAACTCTTCAATGTCAAAAGGGGATAGTCTTGCCCCACAGGAAATTAAAATTGATTTAGCAGTCTTTCCTGCTGCTAATTTATATTTTTTATACTGTCTTACTGCAAAATGATTAGAATTTAGTTCCTCCAAAGCTTCAAACTTTAAATCTATTGGATTTTTATAGTTCTCATCTTCTTCTCTTGTCTCACTCATATTAATCATCTCTAACAATGTAGAAAAATTCTGTTCCTCTTCCGGAGCTTCATAATAAATGAGTCCTATATAGGCAGTGTAAAGAAGTCTCTCTGCTTTGACCCAAAAATCTTCCCCTGCCTCTTCACCTTCTCCCTTTGTATTTACTATGATAGTGTTCACCAGTTTTAAAATATCCTTCTCGCTTCTCAAATAGGCAAAGGGATTATAATGCATAGACTTCTTAAAGTTAATCGTATTTAAAACCTTTATATTGTATGGTTCATAAACTATTTTTCCATTCTTGTCTTTTTCGTAAATAGGATTTCCTTTCATATCTTTTATTTCCTTACCACTCTTATCATATTTTTTCTTTGGCGTTCCTTTTTCTAGCATTTTTCCGCATTCTACGAGAAGAGTTCCCTTTGGATCTGTTACCACATAGGAACTATGCATCTGCATTAAATTAGGCTTCACATAAAATCTAGTCTTTCCTGAACCGGAACCTCCTATGACTAATACATTCTTGTTTCTTGCATACTTTGGATTTTTAGGACGACTGTTCATCATCAAACTTTCCGTTTGATTTAGAATAATATTGTCATCAAAGTTTTTATCAACATAGGGAATAATATCTCTCCTATTTCCCCATCTGGCAGAACCATATTCTTCTCCCTTCCGATACTTTTTGGCATTTTTTGATTTACTGTAAACAATACCATAAATGCTTACTGCTCCCATAAATCCAATGAACCAGTCCATTATTTTTAAACTAAGATATGGCGATGCAAAAATATATTTAATGTATTTCAGTAATTCAAACATTTTTACAAAAAAATTATCACCTGCAATTAGGTGATAAAGGTAGGCTAATTTATGAAATACATAAGTTAATAAGATATATGGTATTAGTTTGATTGTAAATTTCTTCTTATCTACAGTTTCTATTAAGTTTTTTATATCTTCCAACGGTTTACTCAATTACTATCACCCCTTTTTATAATGACTGTTCTTGATGCTTGTGTTTTGTTTTATCCGTCACCAAATTCTTAGCTACTTCTGCATACTTTTTAAGATCTGAAATTAAACTCGGTTTCTGCTTCATCAAATCTTTTCCTATAAAATCTTTAAAAGCTCGATCAATCATATCTGTATCTTTTCCTTTAAAAAATATGACATAAGTTGGTGGATCCATAGTCTTATCTTTCTTCAAAGCATATTCAAGATGATACTTTTTAGCATACTTTTCAAAGCCTTTAATATTTGTATTGTCAATTTCTACACTTTTTAAACCATCATATTTCTTACTTAGCTCTTTTAACGATATTTTCTTTTTACTAATTTGAGAGTTGTTCAACGTCGTTGACTGCTTCATGGAGTTTTTTCGTTCTTGTTCTCTTAAATACTTTTCTATAATTTCTTTTAATACTCTGGCTGTCATCTTGGCATTCTGTGTCGTAAAAGCAATAGTCTTTTGATTCACTTCCTCCTGCATTTTCTTCCACCTCCAAACTAATTGTAGAAAATGTTCTCGTGCCCAACGATAAAATTAACCGCATTTTAATTCGTGTGAATTTATCGGATGGGTACACAATTTATCCTCCTCTCATTCTCCATATAAAGTATGATTTGCCCATGAACTATAATACTGATCCATTGTCATTGGTGCATTATATAGAGTCGTTAATAAATAACTTCTCTGTTTTATGACTTTAGTTATAGTCTCATTTAATGAATTTAGTACATACTCTATATGCTGAAAATTCAACTTCATAAACTAACTTTTAACTAATGCAATAGGTTTTTCTTGTCTATTGATTACTATTGTTCCTGTTTCCTGTAAATAAACATCCACCATTAAGTCTAGTATTCCATCAATTCTGTTTTTCTCAATAGGATATCTCTCAATCAAGTAGGAATATTCTATATTCTTTTTAAATGTCTCCTCTGTCTTTCTTATCTTTTCTAAAATCTCCTCTTCTCCTTTTTCAGATAAGATAGGATGGAAATCTATGTTAGAAGTCTTAGTTGTATTCTTTGTATTTGTCTCCCTTTTTAAAGTGAGACCTGTCTCTTTAGAAGGTGATAGGGTATCTTCTTTCTAAAGTGACCCCTCCCTCTTTTGGAAGTGATAGGGTACCTGTATCTGGCGACTGAAATACAGAATTTTCAACTTCGTCTTGTTTCGTCGAAAGGGTACTTTCAGGAAATGTAATGGATTCTAGTTGTTCTACATACAAACGGATATATAAGACATTATTCAATATGGTCTTAGCCGTAGTTACTGTCCTGAACTTTCTTTTAATAACACCTAGTTTTTCTAAAAATATAATAGCATTAGTAGCTTCTCGTTTTGATATTCCAAATCGATCCGCCATTTGTTGGTAACTCCGCTGTAATAAGTCCTCTTTAAACTTCTTTTTAAATCCTAATAACTGTCCGGAAGTTTCCTCTCTAACCTCAGACGGTCGATACCAGTATACAATATCTGCCAATATTATAATTGCATTCAAATATGGCTTCCCATTGTCTCTTAATATTGTTTTGTACCAAGTGTGTGGAACTATATCACCAATAAAATTTAGTTTACCTATTTCATCTACAATGTCATTTCCTGAACTGTATAAATAACTCATATTATCACCTCCAGTTTGATCTAAGACAACAAAAAACGACTAAGAAATTCTCAGTCGTCATTTGTATATTTAATCTAAATTAAAATATTCTCAAATTCTTTTTTTATTATCTCTCTTCGCTTCTCTATAAAGTCTTCAAAATTCTCTAATGTATATTCCATATTAGGCATAAGATTAGTACTTCTATAATCCGCTTTCATAATATCAGAATTATAATTTTTTTCAAACCATTCTTTAAAATTCATATCTCTTTTTTCTATGTTAGGTATCTGATACAATAGTTGTAAATTTGCTATATTATCTACATTCGATACATAAAATGAAATTTGTGCTTCATTAAATCCTTCTTCTCTTAATGACTTTTCCCTCATTTTTGATTTTGGATAAATATGATCTATATGTATCGATTTGCTTATATCTTTATCAGGATAGAGCAACATCATAGCAGGTAATAAATCTTGGTCTCCATATCTTAATTCCATTATATTTTCATTAATATCTTCTTCATCAAAAGCAATACTCTTAGTCGTTCCTTTGAATTCATCCATTATTTTAGCAAATGGAAATACATTATTATTTTCTTTAATTATTTTTCTTATTGGACGAAGTACATTATCAGGCTGTCCACTAAAAACCCTCTTAATTAACGATCTGGTAAACCATTTTTTTATTCTAAGCCTATCTTCCATGGTATCGCTAGACGATAAATAATTCTTTGGAAAACCTCGTTTCATAAAGTAGTATGCAATGGGTATAATAGCATTATTAGATTTCATATTGTCTCTAGAAAACCCAAAATCAGAAATAAGTTGTACTGCCCACTTAATGGCTTTTTTTATATTTTCCCAACTATCTTCAATTTTTTTCATATTAGTTTTGTTAAAGTTATTCACTTTAAAGGCTATATCTGACAAATCCGTCAAAACTAAAGCTGTCTTTAATACAAAATCTTTGTTTACATTAAAGCCATTTCCAATTCCATTAACTTCATCTACCAGCTCATGAATTTCTTCTCTTGCATCATACTTTTCCCATTGTGCTGATGCAATTGATAGTAATAAATCTGAATAAGATAAAATAGTTCCTCCACTATTTACCCTTATAAAAATATTTAATACTTTGTCCAAATCCTGATTTTTTTCTAAATAGTAACTAATCGTTCCTTCATCAAAAACAACTTTAAATAATCTAGATAAATTAGTTCTAGCAAGTTTACTTGCTACCTTTTTATCTTCTATTAATGAATGTTCTGAATAAGTTATATTATCTTCAACATAATCCATAATCTCATTTATATCTTTTATCTCTAAAATATTACCAACTTCATACCAATATTCATTATTACTTATAATCGATGATTCTTTCTTCGTTAAAAACTTAAACTCGTATTTACTATCTGAATCAGTTTCATTATTTAATATATTTAAGTACAATTTTTTTGTAGGATATGCTTCTTCATTATCCCATCTTTTATAGGGAATTTTACTAGAATAAGTACCTTTTAAACCAATATATAGTGATGTCAATCTTTGTTGACCATCTAAGATAGCGATGATATCATTTTCTCCCCTTATGTTAACCTTCTCATTGTGTCTGTTATTCTTTTCATGATAATTTTTCAGGAAACCATAAAACTCATATTCCCTTTTATTTACATTATCAACTTTCCAAAATAAAAAAGAACCTATTGGAAATCCTTCCATTAGACTATCAAATAACTTCTCAATTTGTTCCTCTTTCCAAACAAACTCTCTCTGGATAGAAGGCAATAAATATTGTCCTCTATCCATTTCTTTTACTACATCATAAATTGTTAATGCTGTTTGATATGACATTTTAATCCTCCTAACATTTTATATAATAATATCTTTCTAAAGTGGCATTTTTTAGTTTGAAATTATTTTAAACTTTTAAAAGACTATAATATCTATTCAATTTCTTGTATTCTTAAAGTAACAATCTTAACTTAATATATAGAATACTATATTTTATAAAACTTTTCTATTTTCTTTAATATGGTCAATTTTTTCTTTTTTATTTCTTTCAATTTCAATACCCATTGTAATGACTTACTTTACAATAATTATTTTTTATATCTCTTTACTCATTCCTTGTGTCTCCACAGACCATATCAATACATACGTTCACGTCAATATAATCTTTTATGACTTTTTTACGTCCACCTTCACCATCTTCATTGAAGACAAAATGTCTATAAAACTGCTTAAAATTCAGGATCTTGACTAATCCACTCTTTGTAGCAATGCTATAGTCTCCACATGCATGGTATGTGGAAACATATCACATAGTTCTATTTCTTTTAATTTAAATCCATATTCCTGTAAGTATTTTAAGTCCCGTGACAGGGTTGCCGGGTTACAGGAGATATATTCAAGTTTTTTTATTTTAGACTTTCCTAATATATCTACTAGTTTTTTGTCCAGGCCCTTTCTTGGTGGGTCGACTATTACTATATCTATGTTATTATCTAAGAGTTTTTCTATTTTTTCTTCACTTTTACCTAATACAAATTCTACATTATTTATATTGTTTAATTTTTTATTGACATTTGCATCTTTTACTGCATCTTCTACTATTTCAACACCTACTGCTGTTTTTGCATTTCTACCAAAATACAATGTTGTTGTTCCTATTCCACAATATAAATCTAAAATGTTTTCTCTTCCTTTTAATTTCATCTGTTTTAATGCTATATCGTACAGGTTTTTAGTATTTAAACTATTTACTTGAAAAAATGATTTAGGGGATATTTTAAATTCCAATTCTCCTATTTTATCTGTAAATTCCTTTTTGGAAAAATATTGTTTTACCTTTTCTCCCATTACTTCACTATTTTTCCTATTATTAATGGAAAAATATAATTCTATTACTTCTTCAATTTTAAATATTTCATTTACAAATTCTTCCTTATTTTTAAATTTATCTTTAGAAAGGGTTATTGTTAATTGAATTTCATCTAGGTAATTACTTCTAATTGTAATATTTTTTATTATTCCGGTATTTTTCTTTCGATTATAACCTTTAAGTTCATATTTTTTAATTAATTCCAACAGTTTTTCCAACATATTATTTATTGTTTTACTTGCTACTAGACATTTTTCTATTGGGACTAATTTATGAGATTTTTTTATATAGTATCCAATATTATAGTTTTCATCTACTTTTAATTCTATTTTATTTCTAAAGTAATAAGGGTTTTCTAGTCCTTTTATATTAATTTCTTCTATATTAAAATTACCAATTCTTGAAATTTGATTTTTTACCAATTCTCTTTTTAATTCTAACTGCCTACTATATTCTGTATTTAACAATGAACAGCCTGTACATTCTTTCGAATATTTACAATTTGATTCAATATAGTAAGGACTACTTTTTACGGTCTTTGTTTTCTTTCCAATAAAAAAGTTCTTCTTTTTTTCTTTTACTTCAATATTTACTATTTCACCAATTACTACATCTTCTACAAAGTATACTAAATCATCTTTTTTAGCTACGCCTTGGCCTTGTTCTGTTATATCTATTATTTCTAAATTTTCTATTTTCATTTTTACCCCTAATTTTTCAACTTCCCTTTAATTAATATTGTAATTATATCATATTAAAATTATCCCTTTTTATTTTGATACATATAATAAGTAAGAGAGATAATTAATGAAAACTATCTCTCTTACTTATGTGGTAATATTGTATGAAATTTTATTAAGGATTGATTTTTATTTTACTAATTCAATTGCATCTTTAGATATATAAAAATCTTTTCCATTGTTAACTGTTACTCCCATTAATTCTATTGTCTTTCCGTCTTTTATAGCAATATTTTTATTTTCAGGAAATTCAATTTTCGTCTTACCTTTTGTAACTTCTAATACAGGATTGTTTTCATCGGAAGTATTTATTGTAGTTTTTGCACCTATTTCTTCAAATTCTTCTTTTGCATTAACAAAAAGTGTGTCTGTAACTTCTTTTAAATCAAAGCCAAATACTTTTGAAATATATTTTGGTATGTCGGTATTTTCTATTGTTCCTGATAGTTTTTCAACTTTTTCAGGTGCATATATAAATAAAGGTACTTCTCCACCTGTATGATTTCCACTAGTAAATCCTATACCTGATCTTTCAGCTATCATTGGTCCTATTACAGAATTTAAGGTTCCTTCTTCTGCCTTTTTAATTTCCTCTATTTCTTCTTCAGATAAATCTGTAATTCCAAAATATTCAGCTATTGTTTCTTCTATTTTTTCAGGATTTTCTTTTAATTTACTTTCTACACCTTCACCTGTTAATTTAGCTTTTGATAAAGGTTCCATATATTCCGATATATTTTTTCTTTCATCAGTTCTATTTCCTAATGTAATTCCACTATTAGCATGGTCTGTTACAGAAATTACAACTGTTTCCTTGTTTTCTTTAGCATAATCTAAGGCAACACCCATTGCTTCATCATATGCCAAGGCATCTGATATTATACCTACTGGATCATTTGCATGGGCAGCCCAGTCTATTTTACTTGCTTCTACCATTAAGAAAAACCCGTCTTCATCTTTTGATAATAATTCTATTGCCTTACTAGTCATTTCAGCTAAAGATATATCGTCCTTGTTTTTATCCATATCATAAGGTAAAGCAGTTTCAGCTAACATAGCCCAAACTTTTCCTTCTTTAACTTTTTCTAGTTCTTCTTTACTTTCAACATAAGTATAGTCTTTTTCTTTTATAATTTCCTTTAAGTCCTCTTTGTCTTCTCTTTCTTCCGGTGATAAGAATTTACTTCCTCCAGATATAACAACATCCATGTTTTGATAAACTTGTTGCTCACCTATGGTATTGTAATCATTCCTGTCTAAACTATGGGAGGAATAGCCAGCTGGTGTTGCGTGCATTATTTCACAAGTTGCTACTAAACCTGTAGCTTTACCTTGTAATTTTGCACCTTCTAATACAGATGCAACAGGCTTTACTTTATCTTCTTCTGAAACTTTTTCAATTCCAGGCATTGTATATTCTTCTCCTAGAACTCCTATTCTACCATTTTCAGATTTATTGCCAGTTGCTAAAGCTGTACTTGCTGCTGCTGAATCCGTTATTGCTGCATTTCCGGAGTATGTTCTAACTAAACCATTTGCTAACGGGTCTACATTTAATTCTTTGCCACCATTGTACCATCTTGCTAGGGCTAAGACATCTACACTCATTCCATCAGGTATAATCATTATTACATTTTTAGCTAGTTCTTTTTCCTTATCTAAAACTACTTTTTCACTTGATTTTGATGTTGTATTCTTACATCCGGTAAATAATACACCAATTATTAATAATAAACCTATAATTCTTTTCTTCATAATTCCTCCTCATTATTTCTAGCTTAATTATAAATAAGAATTATTAGAATTATATTTAAGTAATGTTAAAACTATTTAAATAATAGTGTGTTTATTAATTTTATGTAAAATAATAACTAGTAATACTATTTTTGAATTACTAGAAGATTTTTTTCTATGATATAATTTAATGATATGAGGTGAAAAATGAGTCGGAATAAAACTTTTTTTAAAATGGGAATGCACAATGGAATACCAATTATGTTAGGTTATTTTACAGTATCTTTTACTTTTGGTATACAGGCAAGTCATATTGGCTTAAATGCAATAGATGCTGCTTTTATTTCCTTGACAAATCTAACTTCAGCTGGACAATTTGCCGGTCTTGGAATTATTGCAGCTAATAGTCCATATTTTGAAATGGCTTTTTCCCAAATTATAATAAATTCTAGATATTTATTAATGTCTAGCTCTTTATCACAAAAAATTGAATATGAAACATCTTTTATTAAAAGGGCTATTATGGCCTTTGGTACAACTGACGAGATTTACAGTCTTGCTATTACATCTAAACAACCATTAAGCCCTTATTATGTATATGGTATGATGGCTGTTGCAATACCAGGTTGGACTTTAGGAACTTTTTTCGGTGTTATTCTTGGTGACATCCTACCAAGTACACTTGTTTCAGCATTGAATATAGCACTTTATGCAATGCTAATTAGTGCTATTATTCCTGCAACAAAAAACAATAAAAAAATTGCAATTATTATTACAATTTCTATGTTTGTAAGTTTTCTATTTACAATTATTCCATACTTAAAGGAGTTAAGTTCCGGAATCCATATTATAATTATTAGTATTGTTTTAACCAGTATATTTGCAATAGTATTTCCTTTAAAGGAGGAAGGTCATGAATAATTTATATATTTATATTTTAGTTATGGCAATAGTAACCTACTTAATTAGAGCTATTCCCTTAACCTTAATAAGGAAAGAAATCAATAATAAGTTTATTAAATCCTTTCTGTTTTATGTACCTTATGTAACTCTTTCAGTATTAATTTTCCCTGCCATACTGCATTCTACAAGTACAACTATTTCTGCAGCTATAGCATTTATTATTGCAATTATATTATCCTACAAAAAATTAAATATGATGACTGTTGCAATTATATCCTGTTTAACAGTTTTTATTATTGAATATTTAATACTATAAAGAACAATATCCACATTGGATAATAATTCCAATGTGGATATTGTTTTTTTCATTAAAATATTAATGATAATATTAACGCCACTACAAAACCTGTAACTCCAACTATTGTTTCCATTACTGTCCATGTCTTTAAAGTAGTTTTTTCATCAATTCTTAATAGTGACTTTACTAGCCAAAAACCAGAATCGTTAAAATGTGAAAACGCTGTTGAACCACCTGCAATTGCCATTGTTATACAAGCTAATTGCATTGGAGGTAATGTTGCTATTACAGGCATTGTAGCAACTATTCCTGCCGCCATTGTCATTGCTACTGTTGATGAGCCTACTGAAACTCTTACTAGTGCTGCTATAATAAATGCAACTACTACTATTGGTAAGTTTGCAGATGATACTGCATCACCTATTACTGTACCTATACCAGAGTTTTGTAAAATATATCTTAAGGATCCACCACAGGCTGTAACTAAAAGTATCATTCCTGTTGGTTCTAAAGATTTAGTCATTACTTCTTCTAATTCTTCTTTAGAGTATCCATGTTTAAATCCTAATAACACCATTGCTACTAATACTGCTATTGTTAAGGCTATAAATGGTTCTCCTAAAAATTGCAATACAGGTTTTATTGTATTTGCAATATTATTATCCAATACTTTAACTATTGAATTTAAGATTATCAACACTAAAGGAATCATAATAATTCCAACTATTACACCGAATTTAGGTAATTTTGATTCATCAAAATCATTATCTATTGATAATTGTTCAGGTGGTGCAACATAATATTTCTTTCCTACATAGGAACCAAATATCGGACCAGCTAAAATCATTGCTAGGGTACCACAAAGAATACCTATCATTATAACCCATCCTAATTCAACATTTAACATCTTTGCAACTAAAACAGGTCCTGGTGTTGGTGGAATAAATGCATGTCCTACAGCAAGTCCTGCTAATAAAGGAATTGCATAGTATAAAGATGAACGTTTTGTTCTTCTAGCCAATGAGAAAGCAAGAGGTATTAAAATTATTAAACCTGCATCAAAAAATACTGGTATAGCTATAATTAAGCCGGTAATTCCCAATGCCCACGCTGCTTTTTCATCTCCAAATTTATTAACCATTGTAATGGCTAATGTCTGTGCTCCTCCTGAAACTTCAAGTATTGCTCCAAACATTGAGCCTAAACCTACAAGTAAGGCAATTCCCTTTAAAGTTTCTCCTATACCCTGGTTTACAGAGTTAATAATTTCTTGAAATGGCATCCCTGCTATTAAACCTATAGATATAGCACCTATTAAAATAGCTATCATAGCTTGAACTTTAAATTTTATAATTAATACTAGTAATATTAACAATCCTATTATTGCAGCTATTACCAATCTAGTAGGATCAAGTTGTAAAGGTTCCGGTGAAACAGCTGCTGCTAAAAATAAATTCGTAAACATTTTTTCCTCCTTGCCCTATATGGTTAAACCATATAGCCACCTTTCATTGGTGATACTGCATGATCTGCATATATTTTTAAAACTCCCTTTTTATACTTAGCTTCTTTTGGTGTCCAATTTTTTCTTCTTTCCTCCAGAATCTTATCAACTTCTTCCTTAGGTAATTCCTTACCATTAACTCCTACTATTTCTAAAATTCTTTCTGGTATATCTATTTTTATTAAATCATTTTCTTCTACTAAGGCTATTGGACCTCCATCAGCTGCTTCAGGTGAAACATGACCTATAGCCGGTCCTTTTGATGCTCCGGAAAATCTTCCATCTGTAATTAGAGCAATTGTTTTTCCTAATTCCTCATCTGAAGAAATAGCCTCTGTTGTATAGAACATTTCTGGCATTCCTGAACCTTTTGGTCCTTCGTATCTTATAAATACTGCATCGCCAGGTTTAATTTCCTTCTTTAATACAGCAGCTAAAGCCTCTTCTTCACTATCAAAAGGTCTAGCTTTTAAAACAGCTTTGAACATTTCTTTTGGTACTGCAGAATGTTTTACTACAGAACCTTCAGGTGCTAAGTTACCTCTTAAAATTGCAACTGTTCCATCTTTACCTATTGGATTGTCAAAAGTTCTAATAACATCTGTTCTTTTAATTTTCCAAGGTTCTAAATATTTTTCAGCCTTTTCATAAAATCCATTTTTCTTTAATTCCTCTAAATTTTCACCTAGGGTTTTTCCTGTTACTGTCATTACATCTAAATGTAATTGTGATTTTATTTCTTCCATTACCGCCGGAACCCCTCCTGCATAATAGAAGAATTGTGCTGGCCATTTTCCTGCCGGTCTAATATCTAAAAGATAATGAGCTCCTCGGTGCATTTTATCAAATGTATCTGAATCTATTTCAAAACCCATTTCATGAGCCATTGCCGGTATGTGTAAAAGTGAATTAGTTGAACCGGATATAGCTGCATGAACCATAATTGCATTTTCAAAGGATTTCATTGTAACAATATCTGACACTTTTAAATTCATTTCTACAAGTTTCATAGCTTGCTTTCCGGCTAAATAAGCTTGTTGCTTCAAGTCGTCTGATGTTGCTGGCATAAGTGTTGAACCTGGTAAAGCAAGTCCTAAAGCTTCTGCCATAATTTGCATAGTTGATGCTGTTCCCATAAAAGAACAAGCTCCACAAGAAGGACAGGCATGATGTTTATAATATGTAAGCTTTTCTTTTGTAATTTCTCCCCTTTGTTCCATTGCTGAATACATTCCTATTTGTTCCAACGTTAATAGGTCAGGACCTGCATCCATAACTCCACCTGCAACTACAATTGATGGCATATCCAATCTAGCTAATCCCATTAAAGCTCCAGGCATAGATTTATCACAACTTGCAATAAACACACCTGCATCAAAACCGGTTGAATTACCATGTATTTCTATCATATTAGCAATCATTTCACGACTTACTAGGGAATAATTTATTCCATCATGTCCTTGTGCTATTCCATCACAAATGTCAGTTGCAAAATATCTTGCAGGTTTACCGCCTTCATCAACAATTCCTTTAGTAACTTCTTCTATAAGTTTGTCCAAATGTGCACTTCCAGGATGACTATCGCCAAAAGAACTCTCTACTAAAATCTGTGGTTTTTCTAAATCTTCCAATGTCCAACCCATTCCCATTTTTAAAGGATCGTTTTCCGGAGCTAAAGCTCTCACTTTTTGACTGTGTAATTTCATAATTACCTCCTTGTAATCATAACGTTTTCTTTAAAGACATCTGATGTTTCTTGATTTTAATATACCATTTTTGTGTAAATTTATCAAGTCATCATATGTCTTTTACGAAATTAAAGTTATTTTCTTATATTTTATATAGTTTTCTTATACGAATAGTTTAAAAATAAACAATAAAGAAGTGTACTTTAAGTAATTAAAATACACTTCTTAAATTTATTTTTTTGATTTTTCTTTCTTCATTAATTTTTTTATTAGATTTCTATTATAGGTCATATGCATCATCATTGCAGTTTTTGCACCTATTGTGTCCCTTTCTGCAATAGCATCAACTACTGCCCTATGTGTCATAATAGTTTCTTCTGTTAATTGTTTATGGGTTACATTTACAAACATCATAACTGCTGTATCAATAATTGGAATTAACTGTTCCACTACCATGTTCTTAGAACTCTTAGCCACATAGGTATGAAATTTTATATCATCTTCTATATAATTTTCATCTTTTCTAATTTTTTCTTCTATTATTCTACATAGCTCATACAATTCTTCAATATCTTTTTCTGTTGCCTTTTGAGCTGCCATTTCTGCAATTCCAGGTTCTAATAAAATTCTAAGGTCTGCTAAATCCATTGCTAAAGCCATTTTATCTTCTATGGCACTAAGGCCTAGTGGATCAATACCCTTTGGCATTTTATTTATTACATAGGTTCCTGAACCTCTTCTAACTTCCAATATTCCATCGGATTCTAATAATTTTACAGATTCTCTAATTGTACTTCTTCCTACACCAAATTTTTCAGCTAGTTCAAATTCATTTGGTAGTTTATCACCTATATTTATATTGGTCTTAATTATATAATTATATATTTCCTCTTCTATTTGTTCTGCTAATAGTTTAGTTTTAATTTTTGAAAATTCACTCATATTTATTAAGTGTCTTTATTACACTTTCCTCTCTAAATTTTATTGGCATAGTCTTAAAATAATCAAGGGAATTATCCTAAAACAGCTTCTACAGCTTGCTTAGGTATTCCAATTTTTTCCACCATTACTTCACCTTCGTAATTTAAAAGACCTTTTTTCATAAGTCCTAATGTAACTACTAAATCGGCATTTATAGATGTACCATGAATCGCACCTGTATCTGCATCTAAGCCACTGGGAATATCTATTGAAAAAATAAAGGCATTTGATGAATTTATTATGTCTATTATTTCAAATATTATTCCCCTTATACCACTATTTAAACCGGTACCAAAAATACCATCTATTATTATTGAATCTCCACTAAGATTTTCTTTTAATTTTAATAAATCCTCTTCATTTTCTAAAGCTATTATATTTCCACCAATATTTTTAAGAATATTGTAATTTATTTTAAAATCCTCACTGGCTTTATTTAAGTTTCCAGCAATGTAAATATAGGTTTCTTTTTCTTCAAGTATTAAATCTCTAGCCATGGCTAAAGCGTCCCCACCATTATTCCCAACACCTGCTACGATAATATATTTTTCATAACCATCTAATGGAATATAGTTAATCATGGCATTTTTTGCATTTTCCATAAGTACAATTGATGGAATTCCAATTTCTTCAATTGCATATTTATCAATTTTTCTCATTTCTTCAGCTGTTACAGAAATCATAATGCCTCCTTTGCTATTTCTTACCTCGTAAATCATCACCTAATATTTTATATTTTTCAAAATCCTTAATTCTTGAGTATATTCTTTCATCATAAATTTTACTTATTTCATTAAATCCTATGTTTGTTGAAATAATCATTGGTTTTTTCTGTATAATTCTATCATTTATTAAATTAAAAAGATTTGATACAGATTGATCTGTAATATATTCTGTACCTAAGTCATCTATAATTAATAGATCTGAACGGATTATAAGGTCATATTTTTCTCTATTTCCCTCCATTTTATCAAAGGCATCATATTGAGTTGACCTTACTTGTTGCAATAAATCCGAAGCTGTCATATAAACAACATTATATCCCTTTTTAATAACTTCACTAGATATTGAATTACATATATAGGTTTTTCCTACTCCTACATCTCCACTAATATACAAGGATTTACTATTTGTTGAAAAGTTTTCAGCATATTCCTTAAATTTATTAAATAATATTTGTATGACTTCTCTTGGCGAAATTTGTTCATTTTCCTTTTTCTCTTCTCTAAATAAACTAAAATCAAAATTTTCAAAGGTTTCGGTATCTATTGCTTGGTACATATTTGCCTTTTTAAAACGAATTTTATTTATAATATCCCTTTTACATACACAAATCTTACCGTTAATTTCTCCTTCATCCTTACAAATATTACAACTATAGATTTTATCTAAATAATCTTTGGAATAGCCCTTATTTAATAATAATTTTTCCCTATTGGTTTTTAATCTGACTAAATCTTTTTCAACTAAGGAAATTTCTTCTTTAGTTCCTTTTTTTATAGCATTAATAAGTTCTAAATTTTTAAGCTTAATTTCATAACTTATTAATCTATATTCCGGTATCTTTTTATTAATTTCAGATTTTCTTTTTTCCAGTATAATATTATTCTTATGTCTGATTTCTTCTAGTTTTTTATCAGCATAAATATAATCATTCATCTTTATTCCTTTGTGCTAAATAATTTTTAATATATTCCAATTCTTCAGAGTTTTCTTTAAAATCAATATCCAATTTATTTTCATCGTTACTTTTTGGTTTATAGTATTTTCTTTTCTTTCTAATATTAGCCTTTTTAGTTTTTTCACTATCTAAAAGATTATAATAGTCTTCAACGGTTCTAATACCATCTAAATACCAGTTTCTAATAATACCAAAAACATAGTTAAAATTCATTTTTCCCGTCTTGTTTTTTGAATATTCAAAGGCCTTAACTATTAAATCTGAAGAAACATTTGTCGTTTTTTGTAAATCCAGAATATCCATAATATTTGTATTTGTTAGAGGGAGTTCTAAAATATCCTCTATTTTTTCAAACATTTCAATATTATTGTTCTTGTTTAAAAACTTTTCTTCATTTCTATTGTATTCGTAAAATTGTTTTGAACCTAGTTGTAATTCTCTAATACTAATGAACTTATAGTTATATTTACCGGTTTCTACTACAAGCTCCCTTGAAATTATACCAACTTCTAACCAATACTCTAAAGCTTTTTTAAAGTCCGGCAAACTCATTCCTAAATCCTTTGACAAATCATCTTCGTCAAATTCATAGTTATTATTGTTTTTTAAAACCTGTCTATATAGATATAAATACACCTTAACAGCTTCTCCGTCTGCTATAGGCATCATTAAGTCTAAAAAAAGATTTTCAATAGGAGTCTCACCTAAATCTAAATTAAAAGTATCTAAACTAAATTTCATCATATTGCTCCTTTAATTTATATCTCCTATAATCTAAAGTCATTATATATATTCTGGAATAGATAATTCCATTATTTATAACAAAATTATCCTTATATCCCATATAATCTATATCTTCAAAATCAATATCTTGATTTTCAAACATACCTAAATATTCAGACACATATCTAAACCCTAACTTTTTATATAATTTAATAGCTCTTTCATTAAATTCATTTACATCAAGATTCATTCTCTTCATATTTAATTCATTAAAATAATAGTTCAAAAATAATTTCATAATGCTGTATCCATACCCTTTTGACATAAAGTTTGGATTTAAAACTATACCTAATGTTGAACTTTTCTTAAAAATATTAATGTCCTTAATTCCAATATAGCCAATAAAGTTATTATTATAGTCATAGACTGCAAAATATTTATTTCGTATTCCCGACTTTTTGCTATAATACCATATTTTTAATTCTCTTTGATTATACTTCGCTAAATCATAGTCGATAAATAATTTATTATTATGTCTACCCCAAGATTTTATGTTAAAAGCGTCCTCTAGTTCTAGTCTTTTTATAAATAAATTATTATTTTCTATTATTATATTTTCTTCTTTATTCTCCATAAAAACTACTATCTTCTTCCGATACTAAATCTGTGAATTTTGTATATTTTTTATTAAAGTATAGTTGTACCGTTCCTGTCGGACCATTTCTGT
This sequence comes from Gallicola sp., assembly GCA_012841535.1. Taxonomy (GTDB): domain Bacteria; phylum Bacillota; class Clostridia; order Tissierellales; family Peptoniphilaceae; genus Miniphocaeibacter. The sequence goes on from DUUN01000812.1 coordinate 45,626, forward strand.
GTTTAGCTATTATTAAATCAGCTATATTTGGTCTTTCACTTTCTGGATTGTAATAATCATCCCTATATAACATCATTACAATATCAGCGTCTTGCTCTATTGCTCCAGACTCCCTCATGTCTGACAACATTGGTCTTTTGTCAGTTCTAGATTCAACAGCTCTTGAAAGCTGTGATAATGCAACTACAGGACAGTTTAATTCCTTTGCCAGTCCCTTTAGTCCCCTAGATATATTTGAGATTTCCTGTTGCCTGTTTTCATTTCTTCCTGAACCATCTGTCATTAACTGTAAATAGTCTATAAGAATTAAGTCTAGTCCTTCCTTAGATGAAAGTCTTCTGCATTTTGACCTTAATTCTGTTAGTGAAATACTAGATGTATCATCTACATAAATAGGGGTATTTTCCATAATTCTTATAGCATTTCCCAACATTTCAAAGTCATCTTCTTCTAAGGTACCTGAAATAACCTTTTGTAAATCAATTAGGGATAGGGAGCTTAGAAATCTTTGAGATAATTGTAATTTACTCATTTCCAAAGAGAAAATAGCTACATTTTTACCATCTAAGGCTGCACTTAAAGCCATATTTAAAGCTAAGGTCGTTTTACCCATTGAAGGCCTAGCTGCAAGTAATATTAAGTCTGATTTTTGTAAGCCTGATAGATGTTTATTTAAATCTATTAAACCTGTTGTAATACCTGTTAATCCGCCTTCATTTAAACTCATTTGATTTATTTGGTCAAGGGTTGCTTCTAGAATATTGCTTATTTTTTCTAAATCCCCTTTATTCTTACTTTGGCTAATACTATAAATTGAAGATTCTGCAAATTCCAATACTTCACTTGCAGGATTATTAGAGTAACATCTTGTCATTATTTCATCACTAGTTCTAATTAAGTATCTTAATACAGACTTTTCCTTAACTATTTTACTATATGCTTCAACATTTGTTGGACCTGGAACAAATTCAGTTAAACTCATTAAATATTGCATTCCGCCAACAAATTCTAATTTTCCTTCCTTATTTAATTCTTCACTTAAGGTTACAAAATCTATAGCTTCTCCCTTGTCTGTAAGATTAATAATACATTTGTAAATTTCTGCATTTTTATTTGCGTAAAAATCATCATATTTTAAAATGCCTGTTGCAGTATCTATAGCATTCTTATCAAGAATCATAGATCCTAGAACAGACATTTCTGCATTTAAATCATGTGGAAATATTCTACTACTTTCTTGTAAATTTTCCATAATTACTCCTTAGTTATTTCTACCTTAATATTAGCTATAACTTCTGGGTAAATTCTAACTGGAAGATTTACAGTTTTTAAAGTCTTAATATTTTCCTTTAACTCAATTTTTCTTCTGTCTACTTCTAAACCAACTTGTTTTTCTAAAGCTTCTGCAATGTCTTTACTGGTTATTGCACCAAATAATTTATCTCCTTCGCCAACTTTAGCCTTAATAATAACCTTACTACCTTCTAATTTTTCTTTTAAGGCCAAGGCTGCTTCATATTCTTCTTTTCTTTTTTGAGCTAGCTCCTCTTGTTCCTTTTCCCATTTTGCTAGGTTTTCTTTTGTTGCTTCTAAAGCTAGTTTGTTAGGTAATAAAAAGTTTCTTGCATATCCTGTTTTAGCATTTACAAGTTCGCCTTTTTTACCTAATCCTTTTACATCATCTATTAGTATTACTTTCATTATTGTCCTCCTCTAAATACTCATCTATAACTTCTTCTAACATCTTTAATACTTCTTCAATACTACCTTTTACCTGTGCCCCTGCTGATGTTAAGTGTCCTCCACCATCAAGTTTTTCTAAAATCAATTGAACGGAAATTTCACCTAAACTTCTTCCACTTATATGAACTTTCTCGTTGTTTTTTGTTAAAACAAAAGAAGCTTCTATGTTATCTATATTTAAAAGTTCATCTGCTGATTGGGCGGCTATTAAAATTGACTCAGACACTTCTTGGTCTAGTATACCAATGGCAATTTTTTCCTTATAAATTTTAGCATTGTAAACTACTTCACCTTTAGTTTTAACTGTGTCAACACTATCTTTAAACAATTGCTTAACTGCAATACTGTCTGCCCCTTGTCTTTTTAATATTGATGCTGCTTCAAAGGTTCTAACACCTGTTTGTAATATAAAATTCTTTGTATCAACTGTTATTCCTGCTAGTAAGCCTTCTGCTACAATTTTAGGAATTTTTAATTTCTCACTCATGTATAATAATAATTCTGTTACTAGTTCTGAAGTAGAGGATGCGTGTGGCTCTAAATATGTTAAAACCGTATTTTCTATATAATCTCCACCTCTTCTATGATGGTCAATTAATACAATATTTTCAGATAAATCTAAAAGTTCAGGACATTCTGAATGGGTCCTTCTATGATGGTCTAAAACCACAACAGTTGAATCACCCTTACACAATTCTATTGCTTCTTCCGGTTTTATAAACCTGTCTTTTATATTTTCATCAGGGTAATTCTCCAATACAGAGCTATATATTTTACTAATTGCCGGTGTAACTTTATCTAAGACTATATAACTTTTTTTATTTATAATATTAGCTATTTCCATTACACCTAAACAGGAACCAATGGAATCCATATCCGGATTTTTATGTCCCATTATAAAAACATCTCCGCCTTGTTCTATTAACTTTTCAAGTCCATTAGACATTACTCTTGCCTTAACAGAACTACTTTTAATTGCAGATTGTTTTTTTCCACCAAAATATTCATAGTGGTCTTCAATTTTTACAACAGCCTGGTCTCCACCACGACCTATAGCAATATTAATACAAGCTCTTGCACTTTTATAGTTTTCTGATGGTGATACTTCCTTAGTACCAACTCCTATACTTAAGGTTGGAGGAATTTTATTACCTTCTTCTAAGTCTCTTACTTCATCTAAAATATTAAATTTATTTTCCATTACTTTTCTTAAATTTTCATAGGACATAGCTAAAAGATAATTATCCTGTTCAAATTTTATTGAAAAGCCATCATATTCTTGAATAAAGCTGTTTACAATTCCATCAATTTTTGCAAAAACCAAAGGTCTATGGTTTACTTCTGTATTTTCGTATAATTCATCATAATTATCTATATTAATTGACATAACTGCTAAAGAATTGTTTAAGATTTCTTTAGATAGTCTAAACTCTTCTGTATAGTCTACTCCATAAAGTAGGACATTACTTTCCCCTGTCTCATCTGTAAAAACATTTATAAAGAATTTATAAAATTTCCCCTCATAATCTACCTCTATAAATTCTTTACCAGAAAATAATTCATCTATATTAGCTTCTTTGAAGATATCTTTTATATCCTTATTAATATAGGAATTTTCCGTTTCCCCAAATATATTTTTAAACTTTGTATTATACCAGGTTATTTTCCCTCTTTTGTTTAAAATTACTAGGGAAAATGGCATAGTAAAAATAGCCCTTCTAGTTATTTCATCAAATTGTTCATTGAACTTTTCTATAAATAATTCAAATTTTCTTTC
>DUUN01000145.1 GCA_012841535.1 Gallicola sp.
ATAATATCACGTTCATCATCTGTTTTAGGTTGGCGGAATATCAAGTTAAACAAACTAGTAGTTTCAAAAATATTACGCGACATGATAGCAACTACACCAGGATCAATTATGTTTTTTAGATAATAACCACTACTTGAATTATACGATATTCCATAAAGTAGCTCTTTGAGATGAAGCACCTTTGTAAACATCATCTGAAGCATCAGTTTTGCTTCATGTTCAATTTTTGTAAGTACACTTTTTTGTGCATCTGTTTCAATAACTTTCCACATGAATCCAGAAAACAAGTCTAAACAAGATTGACTATCTTCTATGGTTTCGCAAACGCATAATCTTTTTGAGTTCTCTTGCAACATTACATCCTAATTTTCATTTTCTTTCTATTGCTTCCATTAGCTTGTGAAAGTACCCCCAAAAGAGTTTAGTCTGACCTTTAATTTTATTATCCGGGTTACCTTTGAAACAAGGTTGGTATAGGTTATAAAATTACCCCAGTCATGTTTTTTTATTACATTATACGTGTCTTTCCTTAGACGATGCTTCTGATATATCCTGCGTCTGTGAGAGCCTTTGTAAGTATATGATTTATACAATCCCCCTTTGAATACTTCACTGTTAGTCTTTATTTTTTTATGATAAGTATTAAATGTACTTCTTACAAATTTTATAGGTATAGATCTTGACAACTTGATTAATTTAAACTATAAAAAAGCTTTTAAAATAAAATACAAACTAACTAATGCAACATAACTCATTATTGCCTGTCGAGTAGTGTTTATAGTGATTTTTTTTGAATTTATATTCTTTGTAAAGAAACAGTAGATTAAATATATAAATGGATATACACACATTATTCTTCTTGCAGTACCTGAACCAATAGATATTACAAAAACGAATAGAAGCACAATTAACGATATTAATTTTAGAGGAATACTTAATGATTTATACGATTTAAAAAATAATGTGTATTTGATTAATGAAAATATTACAACAAACCAAAATAAAGAATAGATAATAGGTAAAATATTTGTAGCAACCTGAAAAATATTAGTTGAATTACTTAAGGAAAACCAAGATGGGAATGGCTGTAGTTGAGAATTTATAATCATTAAGAGTTCCTTAAAAGGAGAAGGAACCATAAATATGTATTTACCTATTGAATCATCTACTTCTAAAGCTGACACAGTTGAAAAGTCTTGATACCTTTCAATTGTGTTAATAGCGATGAAAAACATATCATAAAATAGATACAAAAAAACAAACAATAAAACAGATATAGTGATTGGGAGCATCAATTTGTAATGTTTGAATCTGACATATAGATAAAAACCAATAAATGCAAAAATAAATAATCCATGCTCAAACCTAATCTGCCATGTTAAAAATGCTATTACTATTAGTTTGACTAATCCAATTAATGTGAACTTTTTGATGATAATATAAAAAGACAGGGCGTAAAAAAACACTATTAATATATCACGTAAGAAAACGAAAGAGTACGCGAAAACAACAGAAAGTGTCGAAAAAGTCAAAACATTATTAAAGGACTCTTTTTTGTTGAAATACAATAGATATATTTTATAAATTACTACTGAGGCTAGGGCACTCCATAAAACACTACCCAAAAATTGCAGTAATAAATTATTGCCGTCAAAATACAAGTCAGCAATATGTCCAATTGTACCTATATAAAAAGCATAACCTGGTAAATCACCATAAATCCAATTACTGTAAGATTCTTTAAAGATATCAGAAATTGACGGTAACCTACTCAATTCATTTGAAATTAACCAAAATTTATATTCATCCCTCCAATCAACTGCAAACTCCTCATAATCAACAATTGTATCTAAAAAATGAAGCGTTGCGAATAATGTCAAAAGAATTAAAAGTATATTTACCAATTGTCTACCACTATCCCTGTTTTTCTTCTCAATACTGAAACAATAAATATGACTTAAAAAAAATACGAATAATGAGAAAAACAATACCGATAATGACGACGAGACTAATGCTGCTGATATCATAACCAAAAGCACCAAAACACTTGAAAAAAAGACTTTGTTTCTTATCATCTAATATTTTCTAATTAAAACACAGAGAAATTTATAACACACATTATAATTTATGATTATTAAAATAAAACAAATGGTTAGCAATGATTAAAACCAATTACATTTAATTCAGTATTAAATAATATTTAACGTATTCATGCACTGGAATTGCCAACTTATTTGAGACAAAAAATTAAGCGACATTTTTAATTAATTGTTTTTTAATATTGACACTATCCCAAAAAGTGTGTAAGTAGTAATAGAAGGGTTTCCCCTTAGAGTTTAACCCTGTCCGCAAAGATAACTAAAAATTGATTTAAAATTATTCCCCAGTTCCTCACGGGCATTGTCC
>DUUN01000498.1 GCA_012841535.1 Gallicola sp.
TAATATTGTAGGATTAATTAATTTCCTACAAAAAATGAAAGGAGTTGTATTTATGATTAATGAATCATTTTTTACCCAATTTTTAAAGCTAAGTAATTTTTATACTATTTCAGCTATTATTGTATTAGTAATTTCTTTATTATTTTTAAAATATTTGAAGAGTAAAAAATTAAGCTTTTCTAAACGTATGATTATTGCCTTAATATTAGGTTTAGGAATTGGGATTGCCATCGATTTAATTGGTGGAGAAAATACCGTTTATTTAGAATATGGTCGAGTTGAAATTTCATCTTGGTATGGACTTATTGGTACAGGCTTCCTTAAATTAGTTCAACTTTTAGCTATTCCAGTAGTATTTTTATCTATAATAAAAGTTGTAATTGACGTTCAGGGAAACAGACTTAGGACATTAACAGGAAAAACATTTTTTGCTTTATTAGGAACTACTGCCATATCTGCTATTGTTGGTATAATAGTTGTTAAAATATTTAACTTAAACGGAGCAACTTTTGCAGGGGAATTAACAGAACAAAAAATGGCAGCAATGAGTAATGTTGCTACCCAATCCTTCCCTGAATTTTTCTTAAATCTTGTACCTAACAATATTTTTGCTGTTATGGGAGATAATGGAAGTATAGTTTCCGTTGTAATTATTGCAGCTTTATTTGCTGGAGCAATAAGATTTTTAAAGGTGAAAAAGCCAAAGGAAGTAGAGCCTTTTGTTACCTTATTAGAATCATTAAAGGTTACCGTTAACTCTGTATTAACAAATATTATAAAACTTATGCCCTATGGTGTAGTTGCCTTAGTATCTAATACTATAATTTCCAATGGACTAAAATCCATTTATGGAATGTTAAGCTTTATAGGTGCACTTTATGTTGGTGTAATAATAATGTTGTTAGTCTATGTAGTAATTTTAATAGCAGTAGGTGCAAACCCTATAACATTTTATAAAAAAGCCTTTACAACATTATTATTTGCATTTTCTTCTCGTTCAAGTGTAGGTACCCTACCTTACACCTTAAAAACTTTAGAAAATGATTTAGGAGTTTCTAACCAAACTTCAAACTTTGTAGCAACTTTAGGAACTTCCATAGGAATGAATGGCTGTGCCGGAGTATTCCCTGCAATGTTAGGTGTTTTAATAGCATCTGCTGTTGGTACAGAAATGACATTTTCCTTCTATATGCTAGTAGTAGTCGTAGTAACAGTAGGCTCTATTGGTATAGCTGGCGTTCCTGGAACCGCAACTGTTGCAGCTACAGTTACTTTAAATGGATTAGGATTTGGCCATACTATTTCAAGTATTGGAGCTGTTTTTGGAATAGATCCAATTATAGATATGGGACGTACATTATTAAATGTAGCCGGCTCCATGGTTTCAGCAATTCTTGTAGATAAATGGGAAGGTACTTTTAATAAAGAAAAATATAATAGCCCAATGGAAAAAAATTCTGAAGAAGAATAAATAAAAGCTTATATCCTATTTAAAGGGTATAAGCTTTTTCTATTAAAAATAAAATAATTCTTCAAACTTTTTATCTAAGGCTATACATAAAATAAGGGCTAATTTAGCTGTTGGATTAAATTGTCCTGTTTCTATTGAACTAATGGTATTTCTTGAAACACCGACTAGGTCTGCTAGTTTTTGTTGGGAAAATCCTTTTTCTGTACGAACTTTTTTCAAATTATTATGTAGTATTAATTCTTCTTTTTTCATAATACTTCCTTAAATTGAAATAACAAATTTATATGTATATATGAAATACATAATTACATTAGCTAAAAAAGCTACTCCATATAAAATTGAAGATATAATATATTTTTTATCCTTAATTTTCCTATATATAAATAACTGATTGGCGGAAAGACATCCTAAAAGTATTGCTATGAATTCAAAAAATGGAATTCCTTGTTTTAATTTACCAATATCTGAAAATATTGGTTTTGAAATAGCAAAAAACAAACATAGTATAGCAACAACTATCATAGATTTATTCATAGCCTTTAGAAAAACCCTATCTTCATATTCTTTAATTTTTTCATTTCTTGCCCTATTTAAAATTTCTTCCTTATTTAAATTTTTCATTTTGATCTCCTTGCTATATTTTTAAAGTTGATTTTATATGAATTATAAAAGATATTATAAATAAAACTAAATATATGCAAATTAATATTATACCAACCTCTTTACTACTATTTTTATATTCGTATTTATATTTATAAAATTTTTCAATAAATTCTATGCCAGTGGATATTACTAATATAGCGGATATTACTCTTATATCAAAATCAATAATAGCATTAAAAATAAATAGTCCAAAAACTAAGGTGTAAATAAAAATAATTCTCTTTCTATTATATTTATTCTTTAAATATTCTTCTCCTTCGTCTTTGTTTTCATTTCTTGCTCTATTTAGTATTTCTTCCTTATTTAAATTTTTCATTCTGACCTCCTTGCCAAGTTTACTTGGTAAATACATTATAATCTCGCCAAGTTTTCTTGTCAATAGATATGTAAAAAAACTATATACAATTTTGCATATAGTTTTTTAACCATTTATTTTCAACTTCGACCAAATAAAACAGGTATATACCTATATAAATTTACTAATTTCCCAAATATTTTCAATTTTATTTTTACAATTTAAATTTATTCCAAAAAATTTTACTCCAATATTTTCTGCTAGTTCCATATCACATTTAGAATCCCCTATAAATATGGATTCACTCATGTCTATACTAGGATATTTTCTATTGGCTTGTTCTATCATTCCTATTTTTGGCTTTATACAATTGCATTTTTCTTCTCTTGAATGAGGGCAGTAAAATATATCCTCTATATTTATTCCATTGTCTTTTAATATTTCTAGTAATTTAATATTAAAGTCCTTATATTGTTTTGTTGTTATGTAGTTTTCCCCAATTATATATTGATTTGTTATAATAATAAATTTAAATCCCTTATTTTGTAAATATTTAAGTCCTTCTATTGAGCCAGGTAAAATTTCAGGCTCCTCTATTTTGCTCCATTGTTCGTCTTTATAGTCTTTGTTAATTGTTCCATCTCTATCTAAAAATGCTACTTTCATTTATTTTTCCTTGCTACAAATACATACCTATGTTCTGTTCCTTCTATAAATCCCTTTTCTTCAATATCCCTATCTATTGCAATAAGTTCGTCTATGGACCTATCTACAGAAAAATTTGGAAATTCCCACTCTATAATTTTAGCAAAATACACTAAAGCTCCTGTATCGAAAAATTTTATTGGTGTAAAGGACTCATTGCTGTAGATAATTTCAAAATCATTTTTTTCTAAATTAGGTAAAACCCTACTTAAAATATTATCCGAATATTTAGGTTTAAAATCCTTAATAAGCCTTTTAGAAAGGTCCCCATCATTTTCTCCACCGATTTGTTGACTTATAAAATATCCACCAGGTTTTAGTACTCTTGCTACTTCTTCTATTTTAAAAGACTCATGTCTATTTAATACCAGGTCAAAGGATTTATCTGGAAAGTTTAATATTTTATCGTCTGTTACAAACTCAACTTCTATTCCCATTGGAGATAATTTTTCTTTACAAAGTTTAAAGTTAGGTAAATATCCTTCTGTTACAGATATTAAGTTTGGATTATGTTTTAGTGATAGTACAAACTCTCCACCACCTGTTCCCATATCCAGTAATTTATAATCCTTCTTTAAATATTTTTCTATAATTTGTCTATAATCCCAAGGAATTTTTTCATCTTCCCATCTGCCTTTTAAATGTGAAAAATCCCAACCTTGAAAGGAAAATTTTTCTTCAGCCTTCCAACTTTTAATTTTATTTTCTAAATCCATGTAACCACCATCCTTAAACAATAAAAATCCTTAGTCTAAGTATAGCTTAAACTAAGGATTTTTTTAATTACATTTCTTTTAATATTTCTGACAATGCCGGTTGTCCAAATACATTATATGTTTTCTTAAATTCTTCTATTTCTTCTTTAGAATAAATTTCTGGATCTAATTTTATATTACTTGTGTCTAATGGATCTGAATATAGAAGTTTTGCATCTAATAATATAGGTTTTTTATTACCGGATTTTTGAAGTTTCATTATTTCGTCCATTGCCTTATTTAATTCTTCAATATTTTTAACTGTATAGGATATTGCTCCCATTCCCTCTGCAGTTTTTGCCCAATCTACATCGGTAATATCTACACCATACATAAAGTCCTTTTGTATTTGGGCATGTTGAATAAATCCGTAGGAACCATTACTTAATACTATATTAATAATTGGAAGTTCGTATCTTACCTGAGTAATAATCTCTTGCATATTCATGGCAAATCCACCATCGCCTGATATACTCCAGACCTGTCTTTCAGGATTTGTCAACTTTGCTGCAATACTGTAGGGAAGTCCTACTCCTAGAGTTGCAAACCAGCCACTTATTACATGCCTTCTCTTCTTGTTTAAAGGCAACATTCTTACAGAATACATGGTATTATTTCCAACATCTAAACCATAAAAAGCATCTTCTGTAGAACGGTCTCTTATTGCTTTTATTACTGCTTCTGCATTAAGTCCCTTACTGTCATCATCGGCAATATTTTCCAACCAATTATCCCAGTTTTGCTTATTTATTCTACAGGCTTTAAGAAAATCTGTTTCTTCTCTACTATAATCAGACTTTAATAACTCTTCTAAGAATTCTTTTCCATCGGCAACTATTCCCATTTCTACCGGAATTTGTTTACCAATATCCTCTAGATTATTATTTATTTGAACAATTTTTAAATCTTTAGGCCAAAATCTTGCAAATGGGAAATTAGTCCCAACAAATAACATTAAATCAGCCTTATTAATTGCCTCAAAGGCAGGTTTTGTCCCTAGACGTCCAAAGCTACCCATATAATTTTCATGATTATTTGGTGCTACAATTCCTATTGACAGTGCTGAACTTATTATTGGCATGGAAAATTTTTCAGATATTTTTACAACTGTATCCCTACCACCTTTAAGCCCTAAACCGCCATATATTACAGGTCTTTTAGCCTTCTTAATCATTTCTATAACCTTGTTTACATCATCCTTAACAATAGGTTGTTTTTTAACTATTGGAGGTGTTTTCTTCTCTTTCCTAGGACTATAGTCTATTTCCTTTTCAACTAAATCATTTGGTAGTATTACAACAGCTACTCCCTTTTTTGAATAGGCTGTCCTAATAGCTTCTTCAATTAAATTCGGGATTTGTTCTGCAGTTGTAGCCATTTTATTATATACCGCTACATCAGAATAAATAGGAATTTCATCCATTTCTTGAAAGAAATTAGTATTAACATTTTCTGTTGCTGACTGACCTACTATTGCCAGTAAAGGAACTCTATCCATTTTTGCATCGTATAGACCATTGAAAAGATTTGTTCCTCCCGGTGCTGCTGAGCCGTAACAAACACCAATTTCTCCTGAAAATTTAGAATAGGATGTTGCAGCCATTGCACCTGCTGATTCATGACGTACTTGTATATATTCAACCTTGTCTCTTTCAGTATAAAGGGCATCCATTAATCCGTTTACTGAACTTCCTGGTATACCATAAATATGTTTAACATTCCAAGAATGTAAAACATCTACTAAAGCTTGTCCTGCTGTTATTTTCATATGTCCACTCCCTATTAATTATTATAAGAATTACGCTTTATACTAATACCCATTTTATAACTATTTAGTCATAAATAGAATTCCGGAGCAATAGGAATATTTTTCAAAACTCATTTCTACATTAGTAAACCATTTTTTTGTATTGTCGTATATTAAATAATATTCATCATCATCCCAAATATCTATGTCTTTGGTTCTAGCGAATTCCATTTCTTTCTTTGTTTCTGTAATTATATCTGCAATAATTATTGTTCCTTTTTCAATTAAAATATTAAAGGCTTCTTCCAATAATGATTTTTTTGAACTATCTTCTAAATGATGTATTGCGTAATTGCAAATTATTATGTCAAATTTCTTTTTATTTATTTCATCCGGTAGTCCGTTAGCAAAATCCCAGTTTATTAAATTTGCATTTGGAATAAGAGTTTTTGTTTTTTTAAGCATTTCTTTAGAAAAATCTATTCCTGTAATATTATATCCTTTATCATATAATAATTTTGCTAAAGTACCTGTTCCTATTCCAATATCAAGTATATTTTTATAATTTGTTGTTAAAATATATTCTTCAATTCTATTTTGTATTTTTTCATAAGCTGCAAATGGATATTTATTTTCTTTATCACTTTCTCTTACTTGTCTATTATAATTTTTAGCCCAGCTATTAAATTTTTCAATTTCAAAACTATTTTCCTTCAAAATATCTCCTTTATTAGTCCATCTTATATTTTTGTCGTTCTTCCTACCTTTTTACCTTTTATATACTTAAATGATTTTTTTATACTTTTCATAATTTTACCTCCTTTTTATTAAAATTTGTCAATTAAATTGACCAGCTAGGTATTTTGTAATTTATCAATAGTACAATTAATATTTATAACAAAATTTTTCCCAGTCTTTTTACTATATTTTTAAATTTATCCTCCTTTTCAAGAACTGAAAAGCTAGGATTATTTAATATCGGCTCTACTAAAGCCTTTTTTACATCTTCTTCCTTCATAGTATTAGTTGACTGAAATATAAGATTATTTTCAAGCCATTCTTCTAATTTATCGAAAAGTTCTATTCCCTTTAATTGTAGTGGAAAGTCTAAATTTTCAATTATTTCCGTATATTCTTCTAAATATAATAGGGCCAAGTCAATTTTTCCTAATTGAGAGTAACCTAATGCTGTAAGTATATAATAACCTAGGGTAGAATTAGTTAGCATCTGCTTAAAGTCCAATAGGTCAATAATATTTCCACCTAATTTTACAAGTTTTTCAAACCATATTTCATTAACCGGTAATGTAGTTAGCTTTGCAACAATAATTCCTAAAATATTAATGGAATTTTGGTAAAGTAATATTTGAAAGCCATATTCAAATTCATCTAAATCTCCCTTGGCTAATAATGCAGATATATATACTTCATCAAGTCCATTATGAACAGGGGAAAGTAATTTTTCTCCAATACTTATTATTTTATTATATTCCTTTTTTACCATGAAGGTTACAGACTCTATTAGTTCTGCTTCCTCTAAATAAATAGTATTACTGGAAATATTTTTCACCTGGCCTGTAAGCTCAAAGACCTTATTGTAGTATTTTTCTAAATCCTCCTCTTCTTTTACTGAATAGGTTGAATTTAATAACCATTGTGCCATAGATATTAAAAATTTAGCTTGATTCTTATACTGTCTTAAGTAAAAGTTTAATTGTTTAAAAGCTTCTTCTATTCCCTTATTATTTAATAATCTATTTAAATTTTCTGTTAAAACTACTATTTGCTTATTTGTTAAATTCGATTCATAGCATAGTAATTCATCTATTGTAATATTAAATAAGGTTGCTAGCTCAGGTAGCAATAAAATATCGGGATGACTTCTTCCCCTTTCCCATTTTGACACAGAAGCTTTTGTTACTCCTAAGTAATCTGCTAATTGTTCCTGAGTCCAGTTTATTGATTTTCTTTTTTCAGAAATAATATCCCCAAGTTTTAAAACCTTGTTGCTAAATATATTTTCCATTTTCTTCCTTTTCTACTATTAACTCCATTGTTTTTGGTAAATCAAATATTCTCTCTTTTATAAATTCAGGATAGAGATATTCATCTTTTAATTTTTCAAAAGAAAGCCAAGTAAATTCCAATTTTTTATTATTATTTTCATATACTGTAAAGTTTTCCTTATTCTTTAAAACATCATTTTTAATATTAATTAAAAAATAAATACCTAATTCATGATATTTTTCCCTGCTTATATCTTCAATAAAAAATTTTCCACTAACCATAAGGGTCTTTCAATTTTTATATCCGATTTTAATTCCTCTTTAATTTCTCTTTTTATTGCTTCTTCTATTGTTTCATGTAACTTTACCCTACCACCTGGTAGATAGTAGTAGTCTGACTTTCCATCTTTCATAAAAAGTATCTTTTTATTGTTTAAAATTATAGCTCCTACTCTGTAATTAAATCTACCTTTTTCAACTTTTATTTCTATATCCATATTTCCTTCCTTTTGCAATTGCTTAGTTATAGCCTATATCATATAATAAACCTAACTATTAGGATAATTTGCAATGATTAAATAAACCAAAAGGATAATAAGTAATAATACCCCTAACATTTATTATACTGGAGAAAAGCAAAACTCTAAAATTTATAAATAAAGTGCTTTCCAGTATTATTGTTAGTAATACACCTTCTGAAAAAGATACTTTATAATTAATGGTAAAAAAACCAAATTTTTTTGTATACGACTTAACATTAATGAAAAAATAATTAAAGAGGAAAAAATATAAAGATATATAAGAAATAAATATAATTAACTAGGAGTGAAATTATGGTAAATATTGACTATGTAAATAATAAAATGGCTGAAGGACTAAACTGAGGTCAAGTAGTTGTAGATTATTTTACAAAAGATATAGGTATATCTAAAGAATTTGCACATAAGATGGCTGCCCTTTTAGGCTCGGGTCTTAACCTTGCATCTACTTGCGGTGCAGTTACAGGAGCATATTTAGTACTAGGTCTTAAATTTGGAGAAAACACCGGTTTTACAAAAGAAAAAATGAGAGAATTTAACGAAGAATTTATTAAAGAAAACAAATATTTTAATTGTCTAGATTTACTTGGCTATAATATGACAATTCCAAAAGAAAGACAAATAGCTGTAGATTCCGGAATTAAGGGCCATATCTGTCCTAAAGCCGTTGCAAGTTCAATTAATATTTTAGAAAAAATTATATAAAGCCTAATTACTAGGCTTTATATTTTTCTTTCCAAGATATATTCTTTATCGTTTTTTGCATCCGAGCCATCAAAAACTCCTAATATATTAACCTCCTAAAGTCTTTATAATTATTAAACCCTACTCTTTCCTATCCAATACCCTATAGGAAATAGTGTAGGATAAAAGCAATAATAAAAGTAATTTACCCATTAACATTCGAATCTCAGGATTTGTAATTCCCCTTGTCATAATGATTAAAACCATTGCTAATGCCAATATTCCCAAAGCTATTCTCGCCGATTTTAATGATATATTTTTATTTCTTTCATCACCCTGCCTAATTCTTTCGCTTTTTAACTTTAAAGGATTCTTTAATATATTCACAGTTTTAAAAATTAGAATAACACTTGCAAAAATAAGCCCGCTACCAAATCCATAATAGTAATACGCCCCTACTAAATTGTTAATCTTCAATATACTTTCCGATATTGTAGGAATTAATAAGGAAATAATTCCCATTAAAAATATAATTCCAAATAAGACCATCTTCTTCCTTAAAATAGCCCCATACTCCTTATCACTTTTTGTATTAACACTACAAAATAAACCTATCATTTTATTTTCCCTTCTTTACATTTCCTTTTCAATTTTTTCTCTATTATATATACTATAAATATTTATAAACACATAGGATATTGCAAGTATTATAATTGCTCTTTCTTCAACTCTTAAAAATATAAGCAATAATATAACAGCTCCAAATAAATACATTGCCATATTAAAGGCTTTAGCCTTTGTTAATTGAGATATTTTTATATTTCTTTCATCTTCTAAAGCTACAAGACTTTGTTTTTCTACTTTAGGATTATTTTTTATTCCATATTTTATTAAAATATTTCCCATTCCATGACCAAAAATTCCAATTCCAAAAATCAATAGAATATATGTTAATATCTCCACTAGACCTTTTAATTTACTGGTGCTTTTATAGAAAAATAATCCAAATACAATTAATAGAACACCAATAAATGATAAAATATAATCCTTTTTACTCTTTTTCATTACTCTTCCTCCTCATATATAAAAATATCTTCAATTTGCAGATTAAAATATTTCGCTATTTTAAATGCAAGATTAATGGAAGGATCATATCTTCCATTTTCCAACGAGCCTATAGTCTGTCTAGTAACTTCTAAGGCCTCTGCTAATTCTTCTTGGTTTATTCCCCTTTCCTTTCTAAGTTCCCTTAATCTATTTTTCACATCTATTTTACCTCCAAATGTTAAGTATGCTTTCCATTAATTTCATTATATCATCTTTTTCCCAAATGTAAAGCACGCTTTCCATAAAAGTATTTTTCCTAATATTGAATGGCTTTAGCAAATATGATATTCTAGTTAACATCATCGTATTAACTTATTTAGGAGAATTTTATGGAATTAGAAAAACTATTGGATTGTTCTACTAATATTGGCTATTTATTGCTATCTAATGGTGCTGAAGTATATAGGGTAGAACAAAGTATTGAATATATTTGTAAGGCATATAAGGTTGAGGATGTTAATGCCTTTGCTTTACTTGGTAATTTAATAGTTACAATTGAAAAAGATGGTAAATCTGTAACAAAAAGTAAAAGAATTAATAATATTTCTACAGACTTAGACAATGTAGAACAACTTATTGACCTATCACGATATATTTCTAAAAACTCTCCTGACTATGAGGAAATAAATAAAAGAATTTTAAAAATTACTAATTCACCTAAATACAGTACAGCAGTATATTATATTGGTTCAGCAGTAATTGCTGCTCCATCCTTTGTAATTTTCTTTGGCGGTACTTTTAAGGAAGCTTTTTTAACAATTCCCATTGCAATTATTATTACTTTTTTAAAGGAATTTCTTAATAGGGCAGAAATTAGTGGCTTGTTTGTAAATATTGTTTCAGGGTTATTTTTAATACTTGGTACCAATACAATAGAGCATTTCTTCACCGGTATTAATACCAGTAATATTATACTAGGTGCCTTAATGCTTCTAGTTCCAGGTCTTGCCTTAGCAAATGCTATGAGAGATATGATTATGAGTGATACTATTTCAGGTTTATCACGACTTATAGATGCTCTTTTAACTGCTGCTGGAATTGCCATTGGTATAGGTATAGGTATGTATTTCATATAATATAAGGAGAAAGATTTTGATTTATAGTAGTTTTTGGGCCTTTTTTTGTGCCTTCGGTTTTGGAATAATATTTAATATAAAGGGAAAGAATTTATTCTTTGCTTCTATAGGGGCTTTTGTCGGAAATATAGTATTTGTACTAACAAAAAATGCAACTAATTCCGATATTGTTGCCTATTATTTTTGTGCTATATCTTTTTCTTTATTAGCAGAAGTTTTTGCAATTTACAGAAAAATACCTGTTTCAATTTTTTTAAGTCCTTCTATGATACCTTTTGTACCGGGAGCAGCAATACTTTCTACAATGGAAAATCTAGTTGAAGGAAATGCAACTCAAACTTGGCAATATGGAGTTTATGCCCTACAAGTATCCGGTGCTATTGCTATGGGAGTAATAACTGTTTCCTTTGTGGTAAAAATTTGGAGAAACAGTATAAAAAAATATTTTTTTAAAATTAATGGTTCTTAAAATATAAAACAGTAGGAAAATTTCTTCCTACTGTTTTTGTTTTCTAAATTAAATATAATGAGGAGTTTTAGGTGTTAAAACCTCTGCTCCTGTTTCTGTTATAAGCACCATATCCTCTATATTAAAACCATTAAAATCATCTATATAACATGGTACTTCCATGGCTAAAACCATGCCAGCTTCTAACAATCTGGTTTCTCTACTATTTATATATGGCTCTTCAGCTGTTTGAGGTCCCATACTAATACTATGTCCTAAATGGCCTCTTTTATATGCCGGATATTTTTCCTTTACATAATTAAATCCTGTATTAAATAATTCATTAATTGGGATTCCCGGTTTTGCTAATTCTATCATTTTTCTTTGAGCTTCATATAGTCTATCTTTTAATTTATATAATTCTTTTTCAGCTCCTTCCATTACCCAAGCTCTGGAAGTATCTGTAGTATAAAAATCAAAGGCTGCATTTACTCCTGCATCATATTTTACAACATGGCCTTTTTCTATTACTCCATCTTCAGGAATAGTAAGTCTTGCACCATTTGGCCCTGTAGAAAACATAGACCAACTACTAGGTACACAAACTCCTGATTTTATTACATACTCTTTAAAACATTGGGACATTTCCTTTTCAGTAGTTCCTATGCCGACTATTTTACTTACTTCATAAAATCCATAATCTGCCACTTTGCAAATAGTTTTAAATATTTCTATTTCCTCTTTTGTCTTTACCGACCTTGAAAAAATAAATAAATCCGATATATTTCTAAATTCTGCAAAAGGTAGTTTTTCCTTTAATTGATTATAGTAATTAATTGGTAAATAATCTAACTCTAAACCTATAACTTTATTTTCCAAATCCATTTCTTTTATTGACTCTAACATTACTTCAAAGGAATTTACAAAATCAGGTTCTTTCGGAACAGTAGCATTTACTAAATCAGACCACTGTCTTACACCAACCCATGTTGTATATGGTTTTATTATATGAATATTATTTTCATTCTTTTTTACAAAGGTAGGATACTCAAAATCCATAGTAATTCCATGAGTTTTCACTTTTTCATCAGCTGACATTACTGCTAAAGTAAAACCTGCTTGACGTGAAACTGTATGTTGATGTCCTCCAAATCCAAGTATATAATGAACATTTTCCGGTGATGATACTATAGCACCATCTATACCATTTTCTCTTAATAATTTTTTAAATTTATTTTGTTTAGATTTCATTTCTTACCTCTTCTTAAAGCCCTAACTTAATAAAAAATAGATGCTCCTGGTCCAATTGGTAATCCTAATAGGTACCAAATTATAAACATAATTATCCAACTTACTAAAAATCCTAATGAATAAGGTAACATTGTTGAAACTACCGAGCCAATTCCTGCCTTTTTATCATATTTTTGGAAAAATGCCACTGTTAAAACGAAGAATGGCATTAAAGGTGCAATTATATTTGTACTGGAATCCCCTATTCTATAAGCTAACTGAGTCATTTCAGGAGAAATTCCCAACTGCATAAACATTGGAACAAAAATTGGTGCCATCATTGCCCACTTAGCCGAATCAACTGCAATAAATATATTTATAAATGCAGTTAATATAATAAATGCAATTAAAAGTGGAAGTCCAACAAAACCAATATTTTGTAATAAAGTTGCTCCTTTTACAGATAAAACTATTCCCATATTAGAATATTCAAAAGCTCCATTAAACTGTGCTGCAAAGAAAATTAACACAATAAAACTAGATAAACCGGAAATTGCCTTTTCCATTAATTTTATAATATCTTTTTCACTTGTTAATGTTTTTGCTCCGTATCCATATGCAATACCAGGTATTAAGAATAAAAGCATCATTATTATAATAATACTATTCATAAATGGAGATTTTAATATTCCACCAGTTTCAGGATCACGAAGTAACCCATTTGTAGGTATTACTAAAACAGCCACTATTATTAAATAAATTAAAGTAGCAATACCGGCAAATTTAATTCCTCTTTTTTCATCAGCAGTAACAGAGTCTGCTTCTTCTTTTACATCCGGTTTATATGCCGGAAGTCTTGGCTCAATAATTTTATCAGTAATAAAAGTTCCTACTATTACCAATAAAAAAGTTGATACAAACATAAAATACCAGTTTGCTACTGGCTGAACTACATAATTAGGATCTAATGTCTGTGCTGCAGCTGTAGCCATACCTGCAAACATTGGATCATTACTACCAATTAAAAGATTAGCACTCCACCCTCCGGAAACTCCAGCAAAAGCAGCTGCTAAACCAGCAATTGGATGTCTACCAAATGCCATAAATAAAATGGCTCCCAATGGTACTAATACAACATAACCTGTTGAACTAGCTATATTTGACATTATACCTAGAAAAATAACCACAGATGTAATTAATGCTTTTGGAGTATTTAAAGCAACTCTTCTCATTAATGCAGAAATTAATCCTGAACCATCTGCAACGCCAACCCCTAGCATTATAGTAAGTACAGTTCCCAATGCAAAGAATCCGGTAAAATTACCTATGGCACTTGTTAAAATATGTACTAAGCCATCTCTACTTAAAAGATTTTTTACTAAAACTGTTGTTTCTTCAAGTTTACCGTCAACAATAGCATCGTAGGTAACTTGTGTACCTAATTTGTTAAAAACAAATGATAGAAGTATTACTATTAGAAATAGTATAAAAAATAAAGTAGCTGGACTTGGTAATGCATTACCAACTCTTTCAACTCCATCAAGCATTCTTGACGATAATTTCCCTTCTTTTTTCTTACCCATATAATCCCCCTTTTCTTATAAAAACGTTTTTCTATAATAGAAAATACATTATTTATTATATTCTTAAAATAATAATATAACCATTTAACTGTTAAGTCAATTAACTGTATATAACATTATAGCTATTAAAACTAAATTTTAATAGCTATAATGTTTTTATATTAAATATTTTTCCAATAGAAATTTTCTTTCTTCCTTATCTACTTTTAATGCATTTTCTATATATCCGTCTAAGGAACCATATAGCTCATTAGCTTTATTAATAGAGGAAATTAGGTATTCTTCTTTTACATTTAATGCTATATCCATAGCTTTCAATTCGTTTTCTTTATATCCTAGCTCTTTCATTTTAGATATTATTCTATTATTTTCTTTTTCCCTCATTTTATTAGTTAAAAGATAATCATATAATATATTTTCTTTAGACACGCCTAATATATTTAAAATAATAGCTGCAGCAAAGCCGGTTCTGTCCTTACCTGCAAAACAATGAAAAACTAAGGAACCATTATTTTGTTTTAATAGTAAATCAATAAATTGTCTATAACCTGCAATTGCTCCGGAATCAACAATAAAATCCTCATAGGTCCTATTCATTAGATTATTTACCGCCTCTGGATTTGCTTCTTCTTTAAAGGTCTTTAAAGATGTAGCCCCATTGGTATTGTTTTTCAAAATATCTATATGAAAATAATCCACCCCATTAATTTTTGTATCCGGTGCTTCTTCCTTTTCATTTTCACTTCTAAAATCCACTATAGTTCTTAACTCATAATTGTTTAATAATATATTCTTGTCCTTTTCTGTAATATTTGTAATTTCTCCAGAACGAAGCAAGGTCATTTTCTTAACAGTCTTGCCTTCCCTTCCTTCATAACCACCTATATCCCTTAAATTTACAGGTCTTTCCACTAATGTCATAATAATCACCTTCTTTTATGTTCTTTTACTTATTTTAACACATAAAAAAATAGAAGAAACTAGTTCTTCTATTTTAATTCTTTATTTTCCGATAAACTCTTATACCAATATGCACTTTTTTTAGGAAATCTCTCCAATGTATTAAAATCTACATAGAACAAGCCATATCTTTTATTATATCCATTAGTCCATGAAAACAAGTCCATCAAAGACCATATAAAATATCCCTTTATTTCTACACCTTTTTCCATAGCATTTAATATTGCTTTGAAGTGTTCTTTTACATAGTCTATTCTATTATCATCCGTAATTTTTCCATCTACTATAACATCCTTATCACCCATACCATTTTCAGTAATATATATTTTATTATAGTTTGGATATTGTTCCTTTATAGATAAAAGCATATCTTCCAAACCCTTTGGGTATATTGGCCAATCCCAATCAGTTGTTGGTATTTCAGGGTTAGTAACTCTTTCTCCAATTCCTTTTAATGCAAAGATAGAAGTACCTTTTTCTCCTGTTCCATTGTGAAATATATTGCTTTCTCCGTCATAGGCTTTTAAGAAGTGGCTTGCATAATAATTTATACCTAAGAAATCTATTTTTTTAGATGCTTCTTTTATTTCTTTCATATCTAAATCATTAATTTCTAATTTACCATTATGCTTTTCTAATATTTCCAAAACTATATCCATAGTTTTTTTGTCATATTCTCCCTTAAATGTAGCATCTAACATAAATCTATTAGCTAGAGTATCTTCATATAAGGATGCTTTCTTATTTTCCTTTGAATCTGTTATTGGATATTTAGACTCTAATATATGAACTATTCCTATTTCCCCGGAAAGTTTCATAGACTTATATAAATTTACAACCTTACTATGGGCTACCATCATATTATGCATAGCTTGTATCGCTTTTGGTAAATCATATTTTATATTCGGTGGAAAATGTCCTATTATATATTGCCCAGCTACCACAGACCAAGGTTCATTAATAGTAATCCATTTATTAACCTTATTTCCATATTCTTCAAAGCAAACCTTCGCAAATTCTACAAAGTTATTTATAGTTTCTTGAGCTAACCAATCTCCTTTTTCATATAATGGATATGGTGTGTCGAAATGGTGTAATGTTACAAAAGGTTCAACTCCTTCTTCTATACATTTATCTATTAATTTATGATAAAATTCAATTCCTTTTTTATTAACTTCCCCATTTCCTTCTGGAAATATTCTTGTCCATGCTATAGAAATTCTTATTCCATTAATTCCAAATTCCTTACATAATTCTAAATCTTTTGGATACTTATGATAAAAATCACTTGATACGGAAGGGTCATAATATCCCTTCTCTTTTAAGTAATCATCCCAATAAGTTTTACCTTTGCCATCTACATTAGTCGCTCCCTCAGCTTGATAAGCCGCTGTAGCTGCTCCAAATATAAAATCCCTTGGAAATTTATTTGTCATACTATACTCCTATTTATCTAAACTCTTATAGACAAAGTCTACTGCGCCTTTTGGATCCCTTGATAAGGCAACGTATTCTGCTCCTGATGTTGATACTGCCTTAGTAGAATATACTTTTGCCTCACTTTCTAATTCTTCTAACATAGAGCCCATTTGTGGTGCTAGAATTATTAAATCAAAATTGTCCATTATATCCTTATGTTGTCCATAAGCCATAGCTGTTGCTTCTACAGGAATATTGTTTTCAGTAGCACCTTTGTTTATGGCGTTGGCTAACATTCCACTTGTGGCTCCATTTGCACAAAGTACAAGAACTGCCTTACTATCTTTTGAATCTAAATTTTTATATTCTATAACTTCTTCAACTTTTTCTTCTTCAGATTCTATAGTAGCATTTTTTTCCTTTTCAACTAAATCCTTATCATACACCTTAAAGAAAGGATAATAGATTATAAAATCAACTACTAATAACAAGGCTGCTAATATAAAGGATTTTACTGCAAATCCCGTTCCTACTACTAATCCTGCCGGTCCTGGGAATGTCCATGGTAAATTGTATAAAAATCCGTTCATTCCTAAATTTTCTACAAAAAATTTAAATAACCAAACATTAGCAATTGGTGCAAAAATAAAAGGAACAAAAAATACCGGGTTTAATACTAATGGTGCTCCAAATAATACAGGTTCATTTACACCGAATATTACAGGTATTGATGAGGCTTTTCCTATAGCCTTTAACTGTTTTGATTTTGCTATAAATGCAAACATAAAGGTTATTACTAAAGTAGCTCCTGTTCCACCTAATGTTGCAACAAAATATTGTAACCCTTGGGATAATATTTTAGTAGCATGCTCTCCTTGTTGAAAAGCTTCTAAGTTAGCTGTAACATTTAATAAGTAAATAGCAGATACTGCCGGTTCTACTATTGATGGTCCATGAATTCCTACAAACCAGAAAAACGCCATAGCTCCAAAAACTAAAGCCAAGCCTGCGTAACCATCAGCTGCTGTAAAAATAGGTTGGAATAATACGATTACCCATTCTGCAAATCCCATTCCTATAAAATTTCTAAATACAAAATCAAATATCCATAATATTACAGTTGATAATGTAATTGGAATTAAATCTTTAAAAGTTTGAGAAATATTTGCCGGAACTTCCTCAGGCATTTTTATTGTTATATTGTTTTTAACACAAAATTTATAAACATTTGGAACAAAAAAGCCTACTACAAAGGAGGTTAATAATCCCTTAGTTCCTGCAAATCCTAATGAAATTCCCCCTTCTATTGGATCTAAACTTACAATTATAAAACCAATAATTGCTGCTATCATTACAGAAACACTATTTATTTGGTTTGTTTTGGGCATTTTCCCATTAAAGTTATCAGTTAAACTCTTTGCAACTGTTCCTGCAAGTAAAATTCCTAATATACCCATAGAAAAATCATAAGCTTTCATTATTATACTATTAACATTATCAGGCCAATAAAATCCCCAAATATTAGGTATAGCTGATACTAATAAAAAAATACTCGAAAATAAAATTACAGGTATTAAGGTTATAAATCCGTCTCTTATTGCTCTTAAATACGCATTATTAGATATTCTTTCAAATGTTGGCTTAGCCTTTTCTATAAATCTAATTAAACTTTTCATACATATCTCCTAAAATCCTTATTTTTTCTTATAAATATTAAATAAATGTTTAATCGTGTCCTTTAATAACATAGTAGTCATTAAATGATCTTGTGCATGAACCATAATAAAGCCTAATTCAATATCTTCACCACCTGCTTCAGCCGCCAACATTTTTGTCTGTGAAGCATGAGCTTCCAAAATACTTTTATTAGCTTCTTCTACTAGTTCATCTGCTCTATCAAAATTACCTTTTTCAGCCTCGTTTAGTGCTGTTAATAATTTTGACCTAGCTTCTCCTGCAAAAGCAACTATTTCAAAACCTATTAATCCCACTTCCTCTTTATTCATTTTCACCCTCCTTTTTTGTTTCTTTTAGTTTGTTTTTGTTTCTTTATGTTTATATATTATATCGTTTTCATCTAGATGTCAATAGTATATCTAATTAAAATCAGTTTATTTTAATTATTGACAGATACTTAATATAATGTTATTTTATTAATACGAACATTTTCGAACAAATACTGCCGAGGTGGAGAAATGTTAAAAATAGAAAGACAAAATTATATTGTTAAAATGCTTAATGCCAACAACATAGTAAAAGTAACTCAAATTAGTGAAAAACTAAAAGTTTCTGAAATGACCATACGTAGAGATTTGAAGGAAATGGAAGAAGAAGGTATTTTAGTAAGAATACATGGTGGTGCTAAATTAAGCGAAGATAAGAATACTAGTAAAAGCGAACTTAGTCATAAGGTTAAACAAAATATAAATAAAGAGCTTAAAACAGATATTGCCAAAAAAATCGCCTCTCAAATTAAAGATAATGAAACAATTTTTTTAGGTCCTGGAACTACTATAGAACAGTCTTATGAATTCATCAACTGTAACTTTGCTAGAATTATTACAAATTCATATTATCTATTTGAAAAGTTTAAAGATGATAATAGATTTGAACTTATTCTAATAGGTGGTAAATACAGAAGTAGAACCGGAGCATTTGTTGGCAGCATTTCAATAGATATGATTTCTAAAATAAATGTTCAAAAAAGTTTTATTGGTGTAAACGGAATCTATAATAACATCGTAACTAACTCTAACGAAGAAGAAGGTCTTTTACAAAAATATATTTTAGATAAGGCAGAAATAAAATATATAGTTGCTGATAATACTAAACTGGATTTAAAAGATTTTTACGAATTTTATGATTTATATGATATAGATTATTTAATAACTGACAACCATATAAGTGAAGATTTGTTAAAAAAATATAAGTCTATTACAAAAATTATATAGGAGGAAAGATGAAAGTATATTTAAGTTCTGATTTTGATGGTTTTAATTTAAAAAATATTATAAAAGAATATTTAAAAACATTAGATTTTGAAATTGTTGATCTATCTATTAAGCCAAGTGAAGATTTTGTAGAATCTTCCAAAAACTTAGGAGAAGCATTATTAAATAGTGAAGATTCTAACGATTTAGGTATATTATTTGACGCTTATGGTGCTGGTAGTTTCATGGCTATAACTAAATTTAAAGGTTTAGTTGCTGCTGAAGTATCTGACGAAAGAACAGGCTACATGACTAGAAGACATAATAACGCCCGTATTATTACTCTAGGTTCCGAAATAGTTGGAATAGAAGTAGCAAAAAATATAGTTAAGGAATTTATTAATGCTAAGTATGATGGCGGTAGACATCAAGTAAGGGTAGATATGTTAAATAAAATGTGTTAGGAGAATATTATTATGAAAATAGCTCTAGGAAATGATCATATTGTTACAGCCCATAAAATTGCTGTATCAGACTATTTAAAATCTAAAGGTCACGAAGTAATTGACGTTGGTACTTACGACAATTTCCGTACTCATTATCCAATATACGGAAAAAAAGTTGCAGATTTAGTAGTTTCTAATAAGGCTGATTTAGGTATTGTTATATGTGGAACTGGTGTAGGAATTACAACTGCTGCTAATAAAGTTAATGGCGCAAGGGCAGTTTTAGTAAGGGATATGACCTCTGCCGTTTACGCTAAAAAACATCTCAATGCCAATATACTAGGATTTGGTGGAAAAATTATTGGAGAATTTTTAATGTTCGATATTATCGACGAATTTATAAAAACTTCTTTTGAAAATACTGAAGAAAATAGAAAAATTATAGAAAAGATTACTGCCTTGGAAAATAAAGATGCTTATGAAAAAGAAGATATTTTTGATGAGTTTATTGAAAAATGGAATAAGGGATATTACCATGACTAAATAAAAAAAGCAAAGTTTTAATTATTACTTTGCTTTTTACATATCTACTATTATTTTTTCCTTCTTTTAAAATAAATTACTCCTATACCTGTTACAGCAACAGCTCCTACTCCCAAAATAAATATTTTTCTTAAACTTATATAACCCCTAGCTGCTCCTTCTATAGGTACAAGGTCCATAAATGTTGGTCCTTTTAGAAGGCCTATATGGTTTTGTTTATCCTTTGCAAAGGCGGAATAATAAAGATAGATTTCATTATCCTTCATTGCTAATGATGATTTATAAATATTATTATTATCAAATCCATCTTTTGTTGGTTGGATTACCTTTACCGGATTTTTAAAATTAATCCCATCTTCTGATTCAAAGGCAAATAGTAAAGCTCCTTCTGGCTTATTCTCTGGATAGGCCATATTTAAAGCATAATATTTTCCCTTAATATAATCAATTTCAATATGCCATGCATGA
This sequence comes from Gallicola sp., assembly GCA_012841535.1. Taxonomy (GTDB): domain Bacteria; phylum Bacillota; class Clostridia; order Tissierellales; family Peptoniphilaceae; genus Miniphocaeibacter. The sequence continues at coordinate 21,076 of DUUN01000498.1, forward strand.
AAATTACTCCACTTTGGACCATAATCAAAATTTATTTCTACAGGTTCTGTCCAGTTTTTTACATCCTTGGATTTTCTGTATACATACCCTTCACTATTAAAGGACATGTGATTTCTATAGTAAAGATTGTATTCACCGTCTTTAAAAACTACTGTTGAAGCACCGTATCCATAGCCACCGGTGCCATAATCAAATATTACTTCTTCTTTAGACCAATTTATTAAATCCTTAGTTTTTATTCTACATAGTCTAGACAATCTTTTTTCCTTGTCACTTTGACGATACCATAATTCAATTTCCTTACCATTTATAAAAATATCCGGATCTGAATAATGGGTATTTGGAGGTATGATTTTTCCAACTATAGGATTTTCCACTCCTTCGGGAATATACCAATTTTCCCCATCTTCCGATACTACTATACTGGGATTTTCCTTTTGGTCATCCATAAAACTATAGGGTGTAAATACCATTATCCATGGGTAATTAAATTGTTTACTTTCATCATAAATAACCCTAGGATGAACTGCATGGTTGTCGAGTTTAACATAGGTTTTTATATCTAACGGTTTTTTTGGATTGCCATTTTTTCTTTCATTGCCTTTAGATAAATCTCCTAAAAGTTCTAATTCCATAGATGTTTCTTCAGTATTTTCCTCTACTACTCTGTCTGCTTTTGTATTATTTTTTATAATTCCTATATTTAAAATAGCCACTATTAGTAAAACTATTAAAATTTTCTTCTTCATATTTCTAACCTTAGTCCTTTTTCTATTCTTCCTCTAGTCCAACTATTATAATATCATATATTCTTCTTGAATTTCCTAACAATTTTGTAATATGGACTTTGAAATACATTACATTTAGCGTAGAATATAAAGATAATAAGGAAAGGAGATTCTTATGTTTTCTCTTTTAAAATATGCAAAAAAATATAAAATTCAAATAATACTTGGTCCATTTTTCAAATTCTTAGAAGCTGTCTTTGAATTATTGCTGCCTATTTTTATGGCAAAATTAATTGATGAAGGAATTAACAACAAGGATATAGACACTACTATAAAAATGGCTGTTGCCATGTTTGTAATGACTTTAATAGGTTTGTTTTGTGTACTTATTTGCCAGTACTTTTCTTCTATTGCTTCTCAGGGATTTGGAACTGAACTTAGAAATGAAATGATGAAAAAAATTAACAGTTTTTCCCATATTGAAATTAACAAATACGGTACTTCAACTTTAATTACTAGAACAACTAACGATATTAATCAATTACAATTAGCCTTAGCCATGCTTATTAGATTAGTTGTTAGGGCACCTTTTTTAAGTATTGGCTCTATTGTAATGGCTTTTATAATCAATCCTAAAATAGCTTGGATTTTTGTAATTACTTTACCCTTATTTAGTATTTTATTGTTTTTCATTATGAAAAAAACTGTTCCCTTATATAAAAGAGTTCAAGAAAAGTTAGACTCTCTAAACTTAGTTGTTAACGAAAACCTAAGTGGAGTTAGAGTTATTAGGGCTTTTGCTAAAAAAGATGAAGAATCAAAAAAAGTAGGTTCTGTTACAGATGATTTAGCCTTATCCTATAAAACCGTTGCAAATATATCAGCACTTTTAAATCCTGTTACTACCTTAATTATGAATAGTGCAATAATATTTCTTCTCTACATTGGTGGTAAGCAAGTAAATATTGGTGGTATGAAACAGGGTGAAGTCCTCGCCTTAATAAATTATATGACTCAAATGCTACTCGCCTTAATTGTTGTAGCAAATCTAGTGGTTATTTTTACAAGGGCCTTTGCCTCTGCCCATAGAGTTAATGAAATTTTTAATACTGAGCCTTCTGTTACTAATTTAGTAGGTCAATCCGCTTCTTGGAAGAAGGAAGATGAAATTTTAAATTTTTCCAATGTAGCTTTTAAATATACAGAAAAAAGTGGATATGCATTAAAAGACATTAATTTTGTTTTAAAACAAGGGGAGTCCTTAGGTATTATTGGTCCAACAGGAAGTGGAAAAAGTGCTTTAATTCAACTAATTCCACGTTTTTATAATATAAATAAGGGTAATTTGAAAATAAATAATAAAGACATTGAAGACTATACTTTAGAAGTGTTAAGAGATCATATTGGAGTTGTTCCCCAAAATTCAGTTTTATTTACTGGAACTATAAGAAGTAATTTACTATGGGGAAAAGAAAATGCCAGTGACGATGAATGCTGGAAAGCTTTAGAAATAGCCCAATGTGCCGATTTTGTAAAATCTTTACCAGAAGGGTTAGATTATAAGGTTCTAGCCGGAGGAAAGAACTTTTCCGGTGGTCAAAGACAGAGAATTACCATTGCTAGAGCCCTTATTAAAAATCCCGATATTTTAATTTTAGATGATTCTTTAAGCGCTTTAGATTATAAGACGGATTTAAATTTACGAAATGCACTAAATAAATATATGCATGAAACTACCTTTGTAATTGTTTCCCAAAGAATAAGTTCTGTTAGGTCTGCTGATAAAATTTTAGTATTAAACGATGGTAAACAAGACGGTTTTAACAACCATGAAAATCTCCTACAAACATCTAAAACCTATGAGGCTATTGCTAAATCTCAAATTGAAAAGGAGGAATTGTAATGAATAAAAAGATTTTTCAAAGATTCTTTCCTTATTTGAAAATATATAAAAAAGAAATACTCTTTGCTCTTTTTTCCGGAATTATTTGTGGAGCTACTTCTGTTTTAATTACTTATTTTATTGGTAAATCTGTCGATACAATGATTGGACTTGGCAAAGTAGATTTAAGTCTACTTATTAAGATTATTGGCCTTATAGCTATTTTAATTGTTATTAATGCAGTGTCACAGTGGTTTGTTCAAGTTTTGGGAAATAGGGTAGCTTACCTATCTGTTGCTGAATTAAGAAAGGATATGTTTAATCATTTAAATACTTTACCTTTAAAGTATTTTGACAACACTTCCCACGGCAACATCCTTAGTAGGTTTACAAATGATTTAGACTATGTTTCAGAAGCTACAACAGCTATTTTCAATAATATTTTCAGTGGAATGACAATAGTTATAATCTCTTTAATTACAATGTTATTACTTAGTATTTCCCTAACCCTTGTTGTAATTATTGGTACTATTTTAATTTTTATTGTAAATTATATAGTTGCTAAGACAAGTCAAAATAAATTTGTTACTCAACAAAAAATCGTTGGTAATATTTCTGGTTATATATCTGAAATTGTAGGCAATCAAAAAATAGTTAAGGCTTTCCAATATGAAGATAGGTCCCAAAAAACTTTTGAAAATATAAATAGTAAGTTATATACTGTTGGAAAACAAGCTCAATTCGCTTCTTCTTTAACTAACCCTTTATCACGATTTGTTGATCATATAACCTACTTATCAATAGGCTTAGTTGGAGGCTTATTGGTTTTAAACAATATTGGCAATGTTACTGTAGGACTTATTTCCAGCTTTATAATTTATTCTACACAGTTTTCAAAACCCTTTATTGAACTATCAGGTATAATGACACAAATTCAATCTGCTTTAGCCGGATTAGAACGTACTTTTGAAATATTAGATGAAAAACCGGAAACTCCAGACAGTAATAATATATTAAATAAAGAAAATTTATTTGGAGAAGTTGAATTTAAAAATGTTTATTTTTCCTATGTAAAAAACCAACCTTTAATTGAAAACTTTAATCTCTTGGTGAAACCGGGAGAATCAATTGCTATAGTAGGAAAAACCGGTGCGGGAAAATCCACCTTGGTTAACTTATTAATGCGATTCTACGATGTAGATTCAGGTGAAATAACCATTGATAATGTTCCCATAAAAAACTACAGTAGGGATTCCTTAAGAAAATCCTTTGGAATGGTTCTACAGGACACTTGGCTTTTTGACGGTACAATAAAGGACAATTTAACCTTTGGAAATCCTAATGCTACAGATAAGGAAATAATTGAAGCCTGTAAGGCATCTTCTATTCATTCCTTTATAGAGAAATTACCAAATTCCTATAATACTCTTATAGGACAAGGAGGATTAAAAATATCAGAAGGACAAAGGCAACTTTTAACAATTGCCAGAACTATGATAAGTAAACCTCCAATGTTAATATTAGACGAGGCTACTAGCTCTGTTGATACTTTAACAGAAAGTCAAATTCAAACTGCCTTTTTAAATATGATGAAAGGAAAAACCAGTTTTATTATTGCCCATAGACTTTCAACTATTAGGGAAGCCGATAAAATTTTAGTTATGGATAATGGAAATATTGTTGAAGTAGGAAACCATAAGGAGCTTTTAAATAGAAAAGATAGTTATTATAGTAAGCTCTACAAGGCTCAATTTGAAAATATAAAAGAATAGTATTGTAATAAGTAAGTACATTAAATATAATATATATAATTATTTAGGTTATAAAAATATATTTCCTTAGGAGTTGCTTATGAAATTAAAGAAAAAGATAATTATTATTTTTATATTTTTAGGAATTATTGCACTAGTAGGATTAGTCCAGTACAAAGTTTCTCGCATTACTCCTGAAAAATATTTCAATAACAAGTATAGCCAAAAAGAAGAATATACTTTACTGAAAAAAACCAAGGATGGTAATTACAGTGCCTATTTAAGTAAATATAAGGGAGATATTTATTTAGATATTTTTCTTAAGGATAATTATATGGGTGGTATTGAACCAACTAATGGCCATGCAGAAATGGGAGAAATAGGAATTTATAACTTTATTAAAGAAAAGACTCTTATTATAATATTTTCAGAAAATACTTCAAATATAAGGGAATACGAATTAAAAGTAGAAAGTGGTATAAAGGACCCTAAGATTATTACTAAAAAAGCCGACAAGAACAGTCCCATTCTTGATATATATCTATTAGATAAGGAATATAATTCCTTTCCTGAAATAGAAGTAAGGAAATAAAATTCTCTAGGTAAAGATTTTTTCAAAGAATATAAGAGCTTATTTTATATAAACAAAACACAAGGTTATAGTATAAAAACCTTGTGTTTTATTTATTTTCCACCCTGTCTTTTTGCTGTTTCTTTTTTAGAAAAATATCTGGCAAAATAATTTGCTATTATTGCTATAGCTACTAGTATTATTAAAACCAAATTATAGAAAATTTCAATTTTTAATATATAGGATATTATTGCCACTACTATACTAATTCCCAGTAAATATGCTCCTGTTTTTTTAAGTAGCTCCTCTTTTGAAAAATACTTATATGAAATATATCCAAAAATCATAGCTAAAGCAAGTATTAAAAAAGTACAAATAGCTTGAAATGTTTCTAAGTTATAGATTTTTTCTAACTTTTCTCCTATGTCTAAATCTTCAGCAAAAAAATTATTCTTTAAATATTGTGAAAATATGTAGCCTGCTACTAATAGTCCCGATATTACAGCATATATTTTAAAAATATACTTTTTAATAATCTACCTCCAAATATTTTAATCTATTCTCTTTATTTTTGATGGAATATTTGCCTGTCTTAATAAATCTCCAAAATGGCTGGTTATACCAATATTGCCAAGTAATTCTATTCCTATATTTTTATCCTTAATACTTTCAATTTCCTCTCTTAAGGACTCTAAGCCTTCAGATGTGAAAAACTTTTTATAGTATTTAGGATTTCCCTCTACAATTATATCCCTACCATAATACTTCTTTAGTTGGTTCATTTGAACTAGCCAAACTTTTTCATTATCACAAACCCATTCTATACTTATTTCCCCTAAATAAGAAAAATAGCTTCTTATTTTATTGTTTAATTCTTCTAATTTATTTAAAATTTCAGTTGGTAATTCTTCAATATTTTTCTTTCCAACCATAAAATTATCACCTTGGCCTTTTACTCCTTCAATAACACTTTCTTCCTTTGTTATTATTGAAGCTCCTGAGTATATTCCTTCTACAGCATCCTGTGATAAAAGTGAAGCAATGTTAATATCCTCTTTCCCCTTTTTTTCTTCTTCATTTATTAATATAAAAGGGTCTACCCAGCCCTTACCTGTAAAATATTTACCTGCTTCTTTTTCAATGGGACTTGTTCTTATCCATTTTTCAAAAGAGCCTGTCTTTTTACCAAAGGAAAAAGGTGCTACATTTCTATTAATTACTGTAGTATAGGGTACATCAAAACCAAGACTGTCTAAAATTAAAAGTCCAAAAACCTTATCTCCTAAAAATTTAGAAAAATTATTTGGCCATATTATTCTTTTTTCCGTAGAATTACCTTGAAATTTTTCATATTCCCAAATTATAGTATGTTCTTTTAAAACCCCTTCTTTATTAGGATGAATACTAAACTCTACTCTATAATTTTTATCAAAATTAATTTTCGGTTTAAAACCATACACCCTTTCTAGAATGTTAAATCCAACTTCTCTAGGAAGGGAGCATATTCCTTCTTTTTCCACTGCTTTTGGAGTGTCCTTTGGTGAAAACTCTATTAGGTCACCCATTACTACACCTGAAACTCCACCGTCATTAATATCTATAGTTTCATTAACTATTGAAACAAGATTTTCCCTATTATTTTTTTCAATTATATTAATAATTTCATCTATATCTTCAATTTTTAAGCCGTAAATTAACTTATGTCCCTTTGTGTTTTTTTCTCCATAACTCCTAATATTAACAGAATGACTTTTAGAGGAGTTAAGTAATTCCTCTACTAAGAACTTGGGACTATTATTTTTGTTCTTGTGATTGTTTATATGTATATAATTTGGTTTATTATTGGCAAAACTTACAAATTGAGCAATATTGCCTATTGAATTTTCTATTATATAATTTAATTTTTCATCCTTCATAGTATACCTGCTTTTTATTTTTGCTACCTATTATTATATAACAAAAGACACAGACTTTTTATCTGTGCCTTTAAATATTTATGCTTTTGTATACCTGTTCCTGTAATGTGTATGAAGTAATTCATGAGCTTTATGGGAATTTGGCTCTCCTAAAAATTCTTCATATATTTCCTTTATTTCCGGATTTTCATGGGATTTCCTTATATCATGTTGCTTATCATCCTTATATAGACCTTCCATTCTGTCCTCTCTGGCATCGTGTTTAATTGTGTAAGGTTGTCCACCTCCACCAACACATCCTCCTGGACAGGCCATTACTTCAATAAAGTGGTAGTCTGCTTCTCCTTTTCTTATTTTTTCTAAAAGTTTTTTTGCATTTGCCAGTCCACTTGTAATAGCAACTTTAACAGGAATATCTCCTACTTGTACCTCTGCTTCTTTAAAGTCATCATGTCCTCTAACTGCTTCAAAATCAACACTAGCTAATTCTTCCCCTGTTACAACTTCATAAACAGTCCTTAAAGCCGCTTCCATAACTCCACCGGAAGTTCCAAAAATAGTACCTGCTCCTGTACCATGACCAATTATAGAATCATAATCTTCCGGCTCTAATTCACTAATATCCAGTCCGTTTTCCTTAAACATTCTAGCTAATTCTCTAGTTGTTAAAACTACATCTATATCCCTATAGCCTGATGCATCCATTTCAGGTCTTTTACTTTCATATTTTTTTGCAATACAAGGCATTACAGAAACTACAAACATATCCTTAGGGTCTACGCCTAATTTTTCTGCATAATATGTTTTAGTTATAGCCCCAAACATCTGTTGTGGTGATTTACAAGTTGAAAGATGATCTATTAAGTCAGGATAGTTTTTCTCAACAAAGTTAATCCAACCTGGACTACATGAAGTAATCATCGGTAATGTTCCGCCATTTGTAAGTCGTCCTAAAAACTCCGTTCCCTCTTCCATTATAGTTAAATCGGCACTAAAATTAGTGTCTATAACTTTATCGGCTCCTAATCTTCTTATTCCTGCAACCATATGACCTGTAACTATTTCACCGGCACTATATCCAAATTCATCTCCTAAACCTACTCTTACAGATGGTGCTGTTTGAAATACTACAAATTTATTTTCATTTGCTAGGGCATCCCATACTTTTTCAGTATCATCTTTTTCCCTTAAGGCACCTACTGGACAAACTGTAATACATTTCCCACATAGTACACAGGTTGACTCATCTGTAGCTTTGTCAAAGGCTTGTCCTATACTATAGTCCTTACTTCTTCCGTTAAAGCCAATAGCCTTACTTGCTTGAATTTCTTCACAAGCCTGAACACATCTTCCACACTTTATACACTTGCTATTATCCCTTACTAAAGAAGGATTATCATCCTTAATAGGAACTGGCTCATAAATTCTTTCAAAGGGATTATCCATTATATTTTCTTTTTGTGTTAATTCCTGTAACTCACATTTTTGATTTCTTATACAATTTAAACAATCCTGTGGATGATTTGCCAATATTAATTGTAAAATGGTTTTTCTAACTTCTTTTACCCTTTTACTATTTGTAATTATTTCCTTACAGCTATCTACCGGTTGATTACAGGCAGTTTTTAATCTTCTACTTCCTGTATCTTCTACAACACAAATTCTACATGTTGATTTAGCTGTTAAATCCGGATGGTTACAAAGTGTTGGTATATGTACCCCTATTTTTTTAGCTGCTTCTAGTATTGTTGTTCCTGAAGGTACTGTAACATCTATTCCATCTATTTTTATAGTTATATTTTTATTGCTCTCTGTACTCATTACATAACCTCCTTATTGAAACATTTACTACATTCCTTATCTACATGAGCTAAAAACTCCGATTCTCTATGGGTTAAGGCAGACATTAAGGCTGTTGGTGCAGCTTGTCCAAGTCCACAGAAAGAGGCTTGCATCATAGCTTCAGCTAAGTTCTTCATAGTTTCTATGTCCTTTTCTGTTCCTTCGCCTTTACTAAATTTATCTAATAGTATATACATTTGTTGGTTTCCCTCTCGGCAAGGATTACATTTACCACATGACTCATCTATAAAAAACTCAAATACCTTCTTTAAATAATCCACTAAACACACTGATTCGTCTGCTATGACAATAGCACCTGTACCTATTGAAAGTCCTGCATTTCTTAAAGATATATGGTCAAAGGATATATCGAATTGCTCCGGAAAAGCAAGTGGCCCCGATTGTCCTCCAATATGAACAAACTTAACAGGCTTCCTTGTAGAAGTTCCCCCTGCTAATTCTTCATCATAAATTATGTCCTTTAAATTTGTTCCTACTGGAACTTCAACATAGTGTCTATTTTTCGCATGACCTGATGTACAAACTATTAAAGATCCTCCACTTTCCTCTGTTCCTACTGACCTATAATACTCTGCCCCTCTATCTAAAATAATTGGAATATTTGCAAAAGTTTCTACATTATTTACTAAAGTTGGTTTACCAAATAAGCCTACTTCTGCTAAACGAGGTGGTTTTACCCTAGGTCTTCCTGCCTGTCCCTCAATAGAATTTAAAAGAGTTGAGTTTTCTCCACAAACATAGGCACCTGCTCCCGATATTATATTAATATCAAAATCAAATCCCTCAATACCTAGAATATTTTTTCCTAGGTAACCTGCTTCTCTAGCATTTTTTAAGGCTAATTCAAAACCTTCAAATAATCCTCTATATTCTCCTCTTATATATATGTAACCTTCCTTAGAACCAAATACATATGCAGAAATTAACATTCCTTCAATTACAATTAAAGGATCTTTTTTCATAAATAACCTGTCTTTAAAAGTTCCCGGTTCTCCTTCATCGGCATTACAAACAATATATTTAGGTTCTCCTTCTATACTATATAAATGCCTCCATTTTATTCCTGTTGGAAAACCTGCACCACCACGACCTAATAGCTTAGCGTCTATTATTTCCTGTATAATATCTTCCCTATCCATTTTTACAGCATTGTGAAGACCGTTAAAACCCCTATGAGATTTATAGTCCTCTATAGAATGCATATAGGATTTATCTACGGTACCTGTAATTAACTCTATTGTTTTAGTCATTCTATCCTCCTATAAATCCTTATTGTCCCTAAGTTCACCAATAATACTAGCAACTAATCTCTCATTTAAATTGCCATAAATATCATTTCCAATTTTTATAATTGGTCCAATTTCACAAGCTCCAACACATGAACATTTTTCAAATTCAAATAGCCAATCATCGGTATGTTCCCCTAATTTAATACCTAGATTTCTTTCTACAATATCTACTAATGAGTCACTTCCATTTAAATAACAAGATGCACATGTACAAACCTCTATTTTATATTTTGCCCTTGGTTTAGTACTAAGCATGTCATAGAAAGTTAATATATCATATAACTCAACTAGTGGAATTCCTATTTTTTCCGAAACAATAGTTGCAACTTCCTCCCCAATATACTTTGCCTCTAAAGAATCCTGTAATTCTATTAAGGTATTGAGTATATCTTTCTTAGTGCTACCATTTTTTACAATGATATCGTTTACCATTTTAATTTGTTCTTCCGTTAATGGTTGTGATACTAGTTTATAACTCATATTTCTACCCCTTTTCCCCTATTATATATTCAATTATAATATAACGTTTTATTATA